>NZ_JARVSK010000039.1:0-7428 GCF_030209235.1 Pseudomonas sp. efr-133-TYG-103a | reverse complement strand
CTCGTACGAGGTGACTCGCGCAGGTACCAAACGCACCAGTTACTCAGCAATTCTTAAGTTCAGCGTGGGTCCGGCCGTGGTATTGGACCCTCCCGTGATCAGCAATATCAAGGATTCGAAGGGTAACGAAATCCCGGACAGTCAGACTACCTCGGATACCAGCGTAACGGTGAGTGGCACCGCGGCGCCTGATCATGATGTCGAAGTATTTGACCACACAATCTCCAAGGGCAAGCTGACCGCCAACGCAAACGGGCAGTGGACTCTTGCAATGAATGACCTGGAAGTTGCAGATCATGCCATCAAAGCCAAAGCGCTGTATGGTGATGAGACAGAGACGGCGGTGCGCACCTTCACTGTAAGCGCCGTTACCCTTCGCCCGGTTATCACGACTATCCTGGACGCGAACGGGGACGACATCCCGAACGGCGGCAGTACCTCTGATCAAACCGTAACCATTGTTGGCGCTCTTATCCCGACTATCCCGACTCGGAAGTGAGACGCTGTGACATCCCTACCGTGCAGGAATGCAACGGATTGGTCGACACTGTGTCGGCCAATCCCAATGGTCAGTGGATCGCCAGGCTTGCGCTTGCTGACCGCTCCTTGCACCTCGTCTTAATAGTGGGCAGCGAGAAGCCGTCGCCAGTGCGGCGGCTCACACCTCTGCGACTACTGCGCTTACGTGGATTGCATCGTGACGCCAGTACTCCAGATCGCAATCGATCAGTCGCCCGCGCTGGTCGTGGTTGACCCTGGCGATGCGCAGTCCGGGGCTGCCGATCGATACTTTCAGGGCAGCGGCGGCCTCGACCGGCAACGCCGTGGGCACGATCTCGAACCGCACCTGACCGTACAGAATGTCGTAGTGACGCGCGTACAACTCGGTCAACGACTGATCCAGGTCGAAGTCGAAGATCTGCGGGAAGTATTCGGGATTGAGGTAGTGCTCGACGTACAGCACCAATCGCTCATCGATGCGCCGCACGCGGCAGATCTGGATCACGCTGGACAACGCAGGCAGTTGTAGCAACTCACAGATGACGGCCGATGCCGGTTGCAGCCGCGCCGATAGCATTTGCGTGGCAGGCACTCGGCCCTGCTGTTGAACCATCGCGTGGAAATGACTGCGGCGCATCAGGTCGTAGGCCAGGCGCGGCGGCGAAATGAACCAGCCGCGACGCTCCTCACGGTAGATCAGCCCTTGCGCCTCAAGCTGCACCAGCGCTTCGCGCAGGGTGATACGCGTGGTGTCGAACACTTCGCTCAGCTTGCGCTCCGCCGGAAGCTTGCTGCCGGGCAATAACAGGCCATGCTCGATCTGTTCTTGCAACGCGTTGCAAATGGTCGTCACCGCTCGGGGCACATCTTGGCGCATTTCGTTACCTATCTGGACTAGACCAGCGCTATTTCGGGGCAAGGTCTACTGCCGAACGGCCCGCTTCAGTGATCCACAGCGTAGGCAGCGTAGATGACTGTTGCGTGACAATCCAGCGCGATCTGATTGATAAATCAGGCATAAAAAAGAAATTAGCCTTTTTATATCAGCCACTTGGGCATGGTCTACGCTTGTTCGACAGCGATGCCTGATGCCTGCGCTTCACCCAGCAAAAGTCGGTCCATACATGAAAACGTCATGTAACTGGCCTAACTTGGCTCAGGTATTGCTGACCTAGACCAACCCCATCGCAACGCGCACTTCAACGACTTCGTCCTTCATAACGGTCGAGAAGTACCAAAGGAGCTTCGAATGAAACACCTTTTGCTGGCATCACTCCTGGGCTCGGCCATCGCGCTGAGCACATCGGCCATGGCCGCGGATACCGACCTCAAGACGCTCGAAGCCGCGGCCAAGGCCGAAGGCGCAGTCAACAGCGTGGGCATGCCCGATGACTGGGCAAACTGGAAAGGCACCTGGACCGACCTCACCGCCAAATACGGTCTGGTGCACATGGACACGGACATGAGCTCGGCTCAGGAAGTAGCCAAGTTCGATGCGGAAAAAGACAACGCCAGCGCCGACATCGGTGACGTGGGTGCCGCGTTCGGCCCTATCGCAACGACCAAGGGCGTGACTCAACCTTACAAGCCGACGACGTGGGATCAGATACCGGACTGGGCCAAGGACAAGGACGGTCACTGGGCACTGGCCTACACCGGCACCATCGCGTTCATCGTCAACAAAAAGCTGCTGCACGGCTCCGAGGTTCCGACCAAATGGGCGGACCTGAAAAACGGCAAATACAAAGTCACCATCGGTGATGTGAGCACCGCGGCCCAGGCGGCCAACGGCGTGCTCGCAGCGGCGATTGCCATGAAAGGCGACGAAACCAACATCGCACCAGGCCTGCAATTGTTCACTGAACTGGCCAAACAGAAGCGTCTGGGCATCAACAACCCGACCATTCAGACCATGGAAAAAGGTGAAGTGGAAGTCGGCATCGTCTGGGACTTCAACGGCCTGAGCTACAAGGCCAAGATGGCCAATCCTGACGATTATGTCGTGCTGATTCCTTCGGACGGTTCGGTGAAGTCCGGCTACACCACCATCATCAACAAATACGCAAAACATCCAAACGCAGCCAAACTGACTCGCGAATACATCTTCAGCGATGAGGGGCAGATCAATCTGGCGAAAGGCAATGCGCGTCCGATTCGTGCGGAAACCAACCTCAAACTACCCGCCGACATCGCGAAGAACCTGATTCCTTCCGAGCAATATGTCGCCGCCGATCCCAAGCCGATCAAAGATCCGGCCGCCTGGGAAAAGACCTCCAAAGCCCTGCCTCAGCAGTGGAACGAGCAGGTCATCGTCGAGATGCAGTAAGCGTTACAACGGGCACGCGCGTTTGATGTAGGAGCGCGCTTGCCCGCGATTGCGTCGTATCAGGTTCATACCGGGTGACCCACCCAACGCGTTCGCGGGCAAGCGCGCTCCTACAGCACAATGCGCATTGCCCTCTTCCCCCGGAGCGACACATGAAACACAACGTCATCCTCATTCTGCTGGACGGCCTGAGTTACAGCGTGGCGCAGCATGCGATGGGGCATCTGCTGGCGTATCGGAATGCAGGCCGGGCCGCGCTGTACAAGCTTGAATGCGAGTTGCCGGCGCTTTCACGACCGCTGTACGAATGCATCCTGACAGGCATTGCGCCCATCGACAGCGGCATCGTGCATAACCATGTTTCCCGTCTCTCCAGCCAGCGCAGCATCTTCCATTACGCTGCCGCCGACGGACTGAAAACCGCCGCTGCGGCCTATCACTGGGTCAGCGAGCTGTACAACCGCAGCCCGTTCATTGCCGGGCGCGATCGCCACACCGACGACGCCGATCTGCCGATCCAGCACGGCCACTTCTACTACGTCGACCACTACCCCGATTCCCACTTGTTCGACGATGCCGAGCACCTGCGCACCGCGCATCAGCCGAACTTTCTGTTCATCCACCCGATGAACATCGACGACGCCGGCCACAAGCACGGCCTCGACACCCCGCAATACCGCAACAGCGCGCGCTCGGCCGACATCATCCTGGCCGAGTACCTGCAGCGCTGGCTGGACGCGGGGTATCAGGTGCTGGTGACGGCCGACCACGGCATGAACAACGACCGCTCACACAACGGCATGCTTCCCGAGGAACGCGAAGTGCCGCTGTTCGTCATTGGCGATGCGTTCAGCCTCGACCCTGATGCGCAACCGAAACAGACCCAGATCTGCGGAATCGTCTGCGAACTGCTCGGCGTGCCCCACGACAAACCTGTCTGCACCGAGGTGCTCAAGTGAATTCACAAAGTCGCGGCAAATGGCTGGGCCTGTTGTGCCTGGTGCCGTTCGCCCTGTTCTTCATTGCGTTTCAGCTCGCGCCACTGGCGTGGGTGGCGATCAACAGCCTGTATTCGGAAAGCGGCTGGGGCCTGGACAACTTCATCAAGGCGTTCAACTCGCGCTTTTATCGTCAGGCCATGCAGTACAGCCTGGAGATCAGCTTCTGGTCGAGTCTGATCGGCATCTTCATCGCCATCCTCGGCAGTTATTCGCTGCGCAAAGTGCCAGGGCGGCTGCGGGATTTCGTCAGCGCTTTCGCCAACATGACCAGCAACTTTTCCGGCGTACCGCTGGCGTTCGCGTTCATCATCCTGCTGGGCTTCAACGGCGCGCTGACGCTTATCCTGAAACAGGCCGGCATCATCGACGACTTCAACCTGTATTCGAAAACCGGCCTGATCATCCTCTACACCTACTTCCAGATTCCCCTCGGCGTGCTGCTGCTTTATCCGGCGTTCGACGCGCTGCGTGAAGACTGGCGCGAGTCGGCCTCGCTGCTGGGTGCGAGCGGCTGGGATTTCTGGCGACACATCGGCATCCCGGTGCTGACGCCTGCCTTGCTCGGCACGTTCGTGATCCTGCTGGCCAATGCACTGGGCGCCTATGCGACGGTGTATGCGCTGACCACCGGCAACTTCAACGTGCTGCCCATCCGCATCGCCGCGATGGTGGCGGGCGACATTTCGCTGGACCCGAATCTGGCCAGTGCGCTGGCCATGATTCTGGTAGGGATGATGACGCTGGTGACCATCGTCCATCAGTGGCTGTTGAAGAGGAGCTACCATGTCTCGCGCTGAACGCGGCCCGGTCGGGCTCTACCACCGCACGGTGGTGTACATCCTGTTTCTGATTCTGTTGGCGCCGCTGCTCGGCACCTTCGTGTACTCGATTGCCACCAGTTGGTCGGCATCGATCCTGCCCAGCGGATTCACTTACAAATGGTACGTGGCGCTGTGGAGCGACCCTCGGTTTCTCATCGCCTTCGGCCAGTCGCTGCTGGTCTGCGTGGGCGCACTGATCCTCTCCGTGGTGCTGATCCTGCCGCTGCTGTTCGTGGTGCATTACCACTTCCCGAAGCTCGATGCACTGATGAACATCCTCATCCTGCTGCCGTTTGCCGTGCCGCCCGTGGTGTCGTCGGTGGGCCTGCTGCAGCTCTATGGTTCCGGCCCCTTGGCGATGGTCGGTACGCCGTGGATTCTGATCGGCTGCTACTTCACCGTGGCGTTGCCGTTCATGTACCGGGCGATCACCAACAACCTGCAGGCGATCAATCTGGTGGATCTGATGGACGCCGCTCAGTTGCTCGGCGCCAGCACGTTCCAGGCGGCGTTTCGGGTGGTGCTGCCCAACCTGCGCAAGGGCCTGATGATCGCGCTGTTGCTGTCGTTCTCGTTCCTGTTCGGCGAGTTCGTTTTCGCCAACCTGCTGGTCGGCACGCGCTACGAAACGTTGCAGGTGTACCTCAACAACATGCGCAACAGCAGCGGCCACTTCAACAGTGCGCTGGTGATCTCCTATTTCCTCTTCGTACTGCTGCTGACCTGGGCGGCCAACCGACTGAACAAGGACAAAGACTGATATGAGCTTCGTCAGTGTCGAAAACCTGCAAAAGAACTACGCCAGCACAGCGGTCTTCAGCGACATCAATTGCGTGATCAACAAGGGCGAATTCGTCACCCTGCTCGGCCCGTCCGGCTGCGGCAAATCCACCCTGCTGCGTTGCATCGCCGGCCTGACGCCCGTCACCAGCGGCAAGATCTTTCTGGATGGCAAGAACATCGTCCCGGTCTCACCGCAGAAGCGTGGCATCGGCATGGTGTTCCAGAGTTACGCGCTGTTCCCCAACATGAATGTGGAGCAGAACGTCGCCTTCGGCCTGCGCATGCAGAAAGTCAGCGGCGATGAAACGAAGCAACGCGTGGCCGAAGTGCTGAAGCTGGTGGAACTGACCGATTTCGCCAAGCGCTACCCGCATCAGATGTCGGGCGGCCAGTGTCAGCGTGTGGCACTGGCGCGCTCGCTGGTGACGCGCCCTCGCCTGCTGCTGCTCGACGAGCCGCTCTCGGCGCTGGATGCGCGGATCCGCAAACACCTGCGCGAACAGATTCGAGCGATCCAGCAGGAGCTGGGCCTGACGACGATTTTCGTGACCCACGACCAGGAAGAAGCGCTGACCATGTCGGACCGCATCTTCCTGATGAACCAGGGCCGCATCGTGCAGAGCGGCGATGCCGAGACGCTGTACACCTCGCCGGTGGACGCTTTCGCCGCCGGTTTCATCGGCAACTACAACCTGCTGGAAGCCGAGGACGCCAGCCGCCTGATGCAGCGACCGATCGGCAGCCGGGTGGCGATCCGGCCCGAAGCCATTCAGCTCAGCCTCACAGGCCTGCTCGAAGGCGAGATCCTCAGTCACAGCCTGCTGGGCAACGTGATCCGCTATCGCGTCCAGGCTCACGGCGTCGAACTGGTGGTGGATGTGCTCAACCGATCGGCAAGCGACTTGCACCCGAACGGCCAGCGCGTCACCCTGAACATTGAAGCATCGGCGCTGTGCGAAGTGGCGTAGACGCCACGAGACCCGTAGGAGCGTGGCTTGTCCCGCGATCGGCGGGGAACCCGCCGTAAAACCTGCGAAGGGATTCAGACTGACACACCGCATTCACATGGGTTGCTGCCGGTTCCCGGCAGTTCGCGGGACAAGCCACGCTCCTACAGTTGATTGCATGTAAATGATTTGAGAGGGCAGCGGTAATGGCTTTAGCAATATTCGATCTGGATGAAACGCTGATTCACGGCGACTGCGCCAGCCTCTGGAGCGAGCAGATGGGGCGTCTGGGCTGGGTCGATCCCGAATCGTTCATCAAAAAAGACCACGAATTGATGGAGGCTTACAGCAAGGGCGAGCTGGCGATGGAAGATTACATGGCCTTCAGCCTGGAGCCGATGATCGGCCGTACGCCCGAGGAAGTGGAGTTTCTGGTCGGGCCGTGGGTCGAGGACTACATCGAGCCGATCATCTTCAGCGACGCCACCAAGGCCATCGCCGAACATCGTGCCGCGGGTGACCGCATCCTGATCATCTCGGCCTCGGGCGTGCATCTGGTCAAGCCCATCGCCGAACGGATCGGCGTCGACGAGGTGCTGGCGATCGATCTGGACATCGCCCACGGCGTCTACAGCGGCAAGACCCATGGCGTGCTGACCTACCGGGAAGGCAAGATCACGCGGCTGATGGAATGGCTGGATCAGGAAGGCGAGAACCTCGAAGGCGCGAGTTTTTATTCGGATTCACGCAACGATTTGCCGCTGCTGAACAAGGTCGATTTCCCCCACGCGGTGAATCCCGATGCGGTGCTGCGCGCGGAAGCGGAAAAGCACGGATGGCCGATTCATCTTTGGAAATAACCCCCGGGAAACGGCAAAACTGATGGCTGTCTGCAGCCGGTTGTTCGGCTCGCAAGTGCACGCTTTACCTTAGGCAAAGCCGACCAGCGGTAGCAAAACCTGTCATTTCTGACAGTAGTCAACTCCTGCAATCTGGCGCTCAATGACTCCTGGAATTTCCCGACAGGAGTCAACCGCCATGCGCTCATT
>NZ_JARVSK010000028.1:0-9293 GCF_030209235.1 Pseudomonas sp. efr-133-TYG-103a | reverse complement strand
GAGTTTTCCGTTTCGTCTGCGCCGGAAGTGGGGCGAATTATAGAGACATTGAGAGAGGCGTCAAGCACTAATTCAAACTTTATTCCCGATTCAGCGTAACGCGCCCGAAAGCCTTCTTCCCGGCCTGACAAACATGGGTCGCGCCGATCTTGAAGATGAAACCGCGATCCACGACTTCACCATCTATACGTACGCCACCGGAAGTCAGCAGATCACGAGCGACTGCGGAGTTCTTGACCAAGCCTGCCTTATTAAGGACAGCGGCAATCGGCATGTCTTCGGCTGCCGACAAGGCGATCTCCGGCAAATCGTCAGGCAGTTCGCCGTCTTTCATGCGATTCCCGGCGGAGCGATGCGCCGAAGCTGCGGCTTCCTCACCATGGAAACGAGCAACGATTTCCTCGGCCAGCTTGATCTTGATGTCGCGCGGATTTGCACCCTTCTCGCAGTCGGCCTTGAAACCGTCGATCTCTTCCATGGAGCGGAAGCTCAGCAGCTCGAAGTAGCGCCACATCAATGCATCCGGAATGGAAACCAGCTTGCTGTACATGATGCCGGGCGCTTCCTGGATACCAACGTAGTTACCCAGCGACTTGGACATCTTCTTCACACCGTCCAGACCTTCCAGCAACGGCATGGTCAACACGCATTGTGCTTCTTGCCCGTATGCACGCTGAAGCTCGCGCCCCATCAGCAGGTTGAATTTCTGGTCAGTACCGCCAAGCTCGACATCAGCTCGCAACGCCACCGAGTCGTAGCCCTGCACCAATGGATACAGGAACTCATGGATTGCAATGGACTGGTTGGATTTGTATCGCTTGTCGAAGTCATCGCGCTCGAGCATGCGAGCGACGGTGTACTGGGAGGACAGGCGTATGAAGTCGGCCGGACTCAGCTGATCCATCCAGGTGGAGTTGAAGGCCACTTCTGTTTTAGCGGGATCGAGAATCTTGAAGACTTGCGCCTTGTACGTCTCGGCGTAATCAAGAACCTGCTCGCGAGTCAGCGGCGGGCGCGTAGCGCTCTTGCCGCTAGGGTCACCGATCATGCCGGTGAAGTCCCCAATCAGGAAGATCACCTGGTGACCCAGATCCTGGAATTGGCGCAGCTTATTAATAAGCACCGTGTGACCCAAGTGCAGATCAGGAGCCGTAGGGTCAAAACCGGCCTTGATGCGCAGTGGCTGACCACGCTTGAGCTTCGCGATGAGCTCGGACTCGACAAGGAGTTCATCTGCGCCACGCTTGATCAGCGCTAGCTGCTCTTCAACCGACTTCATAACCGCCCCGTAAGCCTTATTTCAAAGGGAAACAACCATACAAGATCACCGCCCAAATACAAGTTCCGGCAACAGGTGCTCGACGAATCGCGGAACGATCCGATCGCAAGCTTGCCTCAGGCGAGATTTGGTTATATTTTATACAGTTATTTCATCTTCATCATGTCATTCATCTTTTCCATTTCACCTTTTTTCAAAGTCAAAATTACTTATGAACGACACTCCGCCTAAAGCGCCGCCGCTTTATCCGAAGAGCCACCTGCTAGCTGCCAGCGGTATCGCAGCCTTGCTGAGCCTGGCGCTTCTGGTTTTTCCATCCAGCGATGTCGAAGCCAAAAAGACCAACATGTCCCTCGAGCTGGACACGCCATCTGATCAGTTCAAGCAAGAACAAGACGCTCAGGATCAGACTCAAGCCACAGAGCCACCTGCAAATTCTCCGTTTGCGCAAATCGACAACAGCGCTGACGAGCCCGATAACACCGCCAACGCCGAGACACAGACCCCGACTGCAAAGCCTGAAGCGGTCGCGGCAGCCAAAAGCCCGAATCACAGAGAAGTCGTGGTTTCCAAGGGCGATACCCTCTCGACGCTGTTCGAGAAGGTGGGCCTTCCACCGGCCACCGTTCATGAAGTCATCGCCAGCGACAAGCAAGCCAGGCAGTTCAGCCAGCTCAAGAACGGTCAGGTTCTGCAGTTCGAGCTTTCGCCTGAGGGCAACCTCAAGCAATTGCACAGCAAGCTCAACGATCTGGAGAGCATCAGTCTCTCGCGCACCGACAAGGGCTACACCTTCACGCGTGACGTCAGCAAACCGAACGTCCGCACGGCCTACGTTCACGGGATCATCAGCAACTCATTGTCGCAATCGGCACAGCGCGCAGGCCTGAGCCACAGCATGACCATGGACATGGCCAATATCTTTGGCTATGACGTGGATTTCGCTCAGGACATTCGCAAGGGTGACGAATTCGACGTCATTTACGAGCAGAAGGTCGTTAATGGCAAGACGGTCGGCACCGGCAACATTCTCTCGGCGCGCTTCACCAACCGCGGTAAAACCTACACGGCTGTTCGCTACACCAACAAGCAAGGCAACACCAATTACTACACGGCCGATGGCAACAGCATGCGCAAGGCGTTCATTCGCACGCCTGTCGAGTTCGCGCGCATCAGCTCGATGTTTTCCATGGGACGCAAGCACCCGATCCTGAACAAGATCCGCGCTCACAAAGGCATCGACTATGCCGCCCCACGTGGCACGCCGATCAAGGCGACCGGTGACGGCAAGGTCATTCTGGCCGGGCGTCGTGGCGGCTACGGCAACACGGTCATCATTCAGCACGGCGAAACCTATCGCACGCTCTACGGCCATATGCAGGGCTTCGCCAAAGGCATTCAAAACGGGTCGAGCGTCAAGCAAGGTCAAGTCATCGGCTATATTGGAACGACCGGCCTGTCGACAGGTCCGCATGTACATTATGAGTTCCAGGTAAATGGCGTTCACGTTGACCCGTTGGGGCAGAAGCTGCCAATGGCCGACCCGATCGCCAAGTCCGAAAAACAGCGGTTCATGCAAGAAAGCCAACCTCTGATGGCGCGCATGGACCAGGAAAAGGCCACCATGCTGGCCTCGAGTAAGCGCTGACCCATGACTTTATATGTAGGTGTAATGTCCGGAAGCAGTCTTGATGGACTCGACTTCGCCCTCGTTGAACAGGATGACCGACCACGTCTGCTCGGCACCTATTACATTCCTATGCCGGATGATCTGCGCGCCGAGCTTCTGGGCCTTTGTGCCAGCGGTCCGGATGAACTGGCGCGCGCAGGTATCGCGGAGCAGAAATGGGTTCGCCTTGCAGCCCAAGGCGTGCATGCCCTGCTGGACCAGCAAAACGTACTTGCCGGCGAGATCCGCGCCATCGGCAGCCACGGTCAGACCATTCGCCACGAGCCGGCGCGTGGTTTTACCGTGCAGATCGGCAACCCTGCCCTGCTGGCAGAGCTGACCGGGATCACTGTCGTCAGTGACTTCCGCAAGCGCGACATCGCCGCAGGCGGTCAAGGTGCTCCCCTGGTCCCCGCTTTTCATGAAGCACTGTTCGATGACAACAAGGACTATCGCGCCGTCCTGAACGTCGGCGGATTCAGCAACCTCAGCCTGATCGAGATCGACAAGCCGGTTTCAGGCTTCGACTCGGGGCCGGGCAACGTGCTGCTCGACGCCTGGATTCAAGCCCAGCGCGGCCTGAGCTATGACAAGGATGGGGCTTGGGGCGAGAGCGGGACGGTTAACGCCGACTTGCTGAAGTCCATGCTCAGTGACCAGTTCTTCCAGACCAAAGGCCCGAAGAGTACCGGACGCGAGGTATTCAACCTGGGTTGGGTTCACCATCATATGTTTCAGCTGCCAACGCTGAAACCTGAGGATGTGCAGGCGACGTTGCTGGAGGTGACGGCGCTGAGCATCACCGAGTCGCTGCAATCGGCTCAGGCACAGACCAAAGAACTGCTGGTGTGTGGCGGCGGTGCGCACAACAAGGCACTGATGAAAAGACTGGCTGCACTGCTACCAGACACGAAGGTCTCCAGCACTGCGGAATTCGGTGTCGACCCTGACTGGGTCGAGGCGATGGCCTTTGCCTGGCTTGCGCATTGTGCGCTGGAAAGCGTCCCGGCCAACCGCCCAAGCGTCACCGGCGCTGCGGGACTGCGTGTACTCGGTGCGATCTATCCTGCGTAGCCGATACGCTGAACGCCGAAATACAAAACGCCGCGCATAAGCGCGGCGTTTTCGTTTGCAGCGTATGACTCAGATGGAGAACGACGATCCGCAACCACAGGTGGTGGCGGCGTTCGGGTTCTTGATCACGAAGCGAGAACCTTCGAGACCTTCCTGATAGTCCACTTCAGCGCCTGCCAGATACTGGAAGCTCATCGGATCGACGACCAGGCTGACGCCCTCGCGCTCGACAATGGTGTCGTCGTCGGCCACATCTTCATCGAATGTGAAGCCATATTGAAAGCCGGAACAGCCCCCGCCGGTCACGAATACACGCAACTTCAGGCGGTCATTACCCTCTTCGTCGACGAGGGTCTTCACTTTGTGCGCAGCACCGTGAGTGAATTCCAAAGCCACTGGAGTGAAGGTTTCAACGCTCATGCTCAAAGTCTCCCGGCGCTAAGCCGTCATAATGCGTAATGCGCGCATTATCCGCTTGTCCTAGAAAATTGGTCAACTATTCTGACGGCAGCGAGTAGCTCCAAGCGATAAGCTGCAAGCTAAAAGCATCATGAGCGCCTTCCAACTTGCAGCTCGCCGCTCGCCACTCGCAGCTGCCTTAAGGCAGCATTCCGGCGTGAGACAGGCCCATGCGCTCGTCCAGTTCAAACATGATGTTCATGTTCTGCACAGCCTGACCCGACGCGCCTTTCACCAGGTTGTCGATGACCGAGAGCACCACGACCAGATCGCCGTCCTGTGGACGATGCACTGCGATGCGACAGACGTTGGCGCCGCGCACGCTGCGGGTTTCCGGGTGACTGCCGGCTGGCATGACGTCGACGAAAGGCTCGTTCGCGTAGCGCTTTTCGAACAACGCCTGCAGGTCGACCGACTTGTCCACAACGGTCGAATACAAGGTGGCGTGAATGCCACGAATCATCGGCGTCAAATGCGGGACAAACGTCAGGCCGATGTCTCCGCCCGCGGCACGGCGCAGTCCCTGACTGATCTCTGGAAGATGGCGGTGACCTTTTACCGCGTAAGCCTTGAAGCTCTCGCTGGTTTCCGAATACAACGAACCCACGCTGGCGCCACGGCCTGCGCCACTGACGCCGGATTTGCAGTCAGCGATCAGGCGGGTCGGATCGGCAAGCCCTGCTTCGAGCAATGGCAGGAAACCCAACTGCGTCGCCGTCGGGTAGCACCCAGGGACGGCGATCAGGCGAGCGCCCTTGATTTTTTCGCGGTTGACTTCTGGCAGCCCGTAAACGGCCTCGTCCAGCAGCTCCGGTGCGCCGTGCGGCTGGTTGTACCACTTGGCCCACTCCACAGGATCCTGCAGACGAAAGTCTGCGGACAGATCGATAACCTTGGTGCCGGCCGCCAGCAGTTCGCCTGCCAAGGCGTGGGCCACCCCGTGGGGCGTGGCGAAGAACACCACATCACAGGCGCCGAGGACCTTGACGTCCGGAACGCTGAACGCCAGGCCGTCATAGTGGCCGCGCAGGTTCGGGTACATGTCGGCGACTGGAAGGCCCGCCTCGGAGCGCGAAGTGATCGCTACCACTTCTGCTTCTGGATGTTGCGCCAACAGACGCAGCAACTCGACGCCGGTGTAACCCGTGCCGCCGACGATACCGACCTTGACCATAATCTGCCCTCAACGAAACCACTGGAAAGCCGCTGATAATATGGGCCCGTCGCCTGCGGGACAACCGTGAACGTGACGTACGGGCGTTCAAGCCACTACTATTTGCGCCACCGTGATCCTGGAAAAAACCAAAAATGCTCTATCTCTGGATAAAAGCGCTGCATATTGTTTCGATCGTCTGCTGGTTCGCAGGCTTGTTCTACCTTCCGCGACTGTTCGTCTATCACGCGATGAGCGAGGACAGCGTCAGCCGCGAGCGCTTCTGCACCATGGAGCGCAAGCTCTACCGGGGCATCATGGGCCCGGCGATGATTGCAACGCTGGTGTTCGGCATCTGGCTCATCACGCTCACCCCCGGATTTCTCCAGCAAGGCTGGATGCACGCCAAACTCACGCTGGTGGTCCTGCTGATCGGCTATCACCATGTCTGTGGCGCACAGGTCAAACGCTTCGCACGCGGAGAAAACGGCCGCAGCCATGTTTTCTATCGCTGGTTCAACGAAATCCCTGTATTGATTCTTCTTGCTATCGTCATTCTGGTGGTCGTCAAGCCGTTCTGATTGCAGCCCTTCGAGTCGCATTTCACTCAAGACAAGGAAGCCGCGTATGGCCGAACACTTCAAGATCGTTTTCGAGGGGCAGCTGCGGCCCGGTGTAGAGCTGGAAACCGCGCGTCTTAATCTGGCCCAGTTGTTCAAGAGCGACGTGTCTGGCATAGACCGCCTGTTCGCGACCCGGCCGGTGACGGTCAAGCGCGGCCTTACCCAGGACGATGCGCAGCGTTATCTGAAGGCGCTGAACGATGCGGGCGTGGAAGGCCGGATCGAGCCCGAAGAACCCTTGACCTTGAGTCTTGATGAGGTCGAGCAGGCCGCGCCGCAGACACCGGCCTTCGAACCCGCCGTTTCGCCCTACGCGCCACCTCGAGCATCGGCTACCCAGGACTGGCCGGATGTCGGCGCGCTCAAAGTGTTCAGCGTACAAGGCCGGATCGGCCGCTTGCGCTATCTGGCGTGGAGCATGGTGCTGGTTCTGGTGGCCATGGTCATCAGCGGCGTCTGCTTCGCGATACTGAGTGTGTCGCTGATTGCTGGCGGCCTGCTTGGCACCATCGCCCTCGTGGCGGTGATCGTGGTGTGTATCCAGATTGGCGCGCAACGCCTGCATGATGCCGGCTGGTCGGCGTGGCTGCTGTTGCTCTATCTGGTGCCCATTATCGGCACGTTCTTTCCCCTCTTGCTGATCGCTATTCCTGGCAATGCCGGCCCGAACGCGTATGGTCCGCCGCCGCCTCCCAACAACCGAGGAGTCAAGATTCTTGCGACGCTGTGGCTGCTAGTCCTTGCTCTGGTGTTCATCGGCGGGGTCAGAGACGGTTTCCAGAGCATTCAGGACGAAGTAGAGGCAACCACTGGCGATTACGAGCAGTCTCTGCCTTATGACGACGATGACGCCGCGCAACCTGAGGTACCCGTTGATCCTGCAGATATTGGTGACTCTTCCGACAACGAAGACGACCAATAACCTACTGGCAGCAAGGAAGCTGTCTCAACACTCGCGACACCCTGACTGGAGAATCGCATGACCCGTTACGCCCTGGTCACAGGTGCATCCAGCGGCATTGGCCTGGCCCTGGCCGAAGCGTTGGCCCGCCGAGGACGCAACCTCATTCTGGTCGCTCGCCACCGGGACATGCTGGAAAGCATCGCTATCGAGTTCACTCAGCGCTTCGGCGTCGAGGTCCTGTTCCGTGCCTGCGATCTGGGGGAGCCACTGCGCCTGTCGGGATTTCTGCTGGAACTCGAAGAAGGCGAGCGGCAGATCGACCTGCTGGTGAACTGCGCGGGAATTGGCAACAGCGGCCCGTTTCTGGCGCAAGAATGGGCGCAGGAGCAGGACCTGCTGGACCTCAACGTGCTGGCATTGACGCGCCTGTGCCACACCGTTGGCAATCTGATGGCCGTTCAGGGTGGCGGGCAGATTCTCAATGTCGCGTCGATCATGGGCTTTCAACCCGGCCCGTGGATGAGCACCTATGCTGCCAGTAAGGCCTACGTCCTGCATTTTTCCGAAGGCCTGCGCGAAGAGCTGAAAAAGACCGGCGTGAAGATTTCAGTCTTGTGCCCGGGGCCGACCCGAACGTCGTTTTTCCGCACCGCGCAGCTGAGCGCTGATAAATTCACCGATGACAAGACCATGACGGCGGAAGAGATCGCGCTGTATACCGTTCGCGCACTCGACAGGAACCGCGCAGTGATCATTCCAGGCTGGCGCAACCGGTTCATAACCCGCTTGCCTCGCCTCACCGGCCGTTGGATGACGCGGAAAATCTGGGGATCGCTGCTCAAGTCGCGCACCTCAGCCTGATCAACCAAGCGCTACAAACGACTGGGCGCAGCGCGACTCGCTCAGTACACTCGGTTCATTCCCCCAGAAACGGAGAAACAAGGCTGTGGAAACTCTGTTCACCAAGATCATCAACCGGGAGATACCGGCCAAGATCATCTACGAAGATGATCAGGTGCTGGCGTTTCACGATATCGCCCCTCAAGCGCCGGTGCATTTTCTGGTTATCCCGAAAAAGCCGATCCGCACCCTCAACGACGTCACCGAAGAAGATAAAGGCCTGTTGGGCCACATCCTCTTTACCGCGCAGCGTCTGGCGAAAGAGCAAGGCTGCGAGGACGGTTTTCGCGTGGTGATGAATACCAACGAGAAAGGTGGCCAGACCGTCTATCACATTCACATGCATGTGCTGGGCAAGCGCCAGATGACCTGGCCGCCGGGCTGAGTCGCGATATCAATGAGTTACGCCCGCCGAGTGTCTGGCATGGACCTCGGCGGGCTGACGCAGAACAAGCCTCGCCACATCGATTGAGGTAGACTGGCCGCCGTGGATTTATCCGGAGGTGCCCATGGCTACCGAACGTCACTACTCCCCTATCGATCGTTTTCTACTTCAGGCCGATGCCGCGATGAAGACGCTGCTGCCTGCCAGCGCGCATTCCCATCGCCCCTCGCCTGCCATCGTCCAGCCCGACACCAAGATGAGCGAGACCGACACCCGACACGTTGCCGGCCTGATGCGCATCAACCATACCGGCGAAGTGTGCGCCCAGGCGCTGTATCAGGGTCAGGCGCTGACGGCGAAGTTGCCCCACGTGCGCAAGGCGATGGAGCATGCGGCTGAAGAAGAAATCGACCATCTGGTGTGGTGCGAGCAACGCATTCATCAGCTGGGCAGCCATACCAGCGTGCTCAACCCTGTTTTCTACGGTATGTCGTTCGGGATCGGTGCAGTCGCCGGCCTGATCAGCGACCGTGTGAGTCTTGGCTTCGTCGCAGCGACCGAAGATCAGGTGTGCAAGCATTTGAACGAGCATCTGGAACAATTGCCAATTGAGGATGAAAAATCCCGGGCGATTCTTGAGCAGATGCGTGCCGACGAAGAGCAACATGCCGAGGGTGCCATTCAGGCGGGCGGCTTCCGCTTTCCGGCACCGGTCAAATTTGGCATGAGCCTCCTGGCCAAGGTCATGACCAAGAGTACGTATCGGATCTGATGATCCGGGATTGATGTTGTTGTGTCCAGTCCTGAAATAGGTTTACACCTGTTTCACCCTTAAAACGCTCGATGC
>NZ_JARVSK010000051.1:0-9492 GCF_030209235.1 Pseudomonas sp. efr-133-TYG-103a | reverse complement strand
ATTCCAGAACCCCATTTGCGAAAGCAGATGGGGTTTTGTTTTTGCGCGTGAAAAACCTCAGCCTCCATCGTGCAGTCCCTGTCTGCGATGCACCCGTCCTCTGTTAGTCTTCTCTCTCTTCAAACGCCAAGGAAGCAGTTATGCCGGTGACGTCCAACCTTAATCCCGGGTTCATGGTGGTTCATGGCAACCGCCTGGATGAACTGCGCAGTCTCGTGGTGTCTTGGATGCGGCGTTACCCGCTTACGCCCTTGGAGAACGAAGTCGCGCTGGTGCAGAGCAACGGGATTGCACAATGGCTCAAGCTCGCACTCGCTGAAGACCCTCAGGATGACGACCAAGGTGGATGCGGTATCGCCGCGGCAATCGATGTTCAACTGCCGGGTAGCTTCATGTGGCAGCTGTACCGCGCGGTGCTGGGTAAGGAGCAGATTCCTGAGACGTCATTGCTGGACAAGGCGCCTTTGACCTGGCGTTTGATGAGGCTCTTGCCTGCGCTCATAGATCAACCGCACTTCGAGCCATTGCAGCGATTTCTGACCGCTGATAACGATTTGCGCAAGCGCTACCAGTTGGCCGAGCGGCTCGCAGACCTCTTCGACCAGTATCAGGTATATCGCGCAGACTGGCTGGAAGATTGGGCTGCGGGCCGGCATCAACTCAGAAACGTCAGGGGCGACGTCACACCGCTCAAGCCCGAAAACTGCTGGCAAGCGGAATTGTGGCGTGCGCTGCTCCATGATGTTGGAGCCGAAGGCATGGCCCAGAGTCGGGCCGGTGTGCATCAGCGGTACATCGAACGTATCAACAGCCTGACCACGGCACCTGCGGGTTTGCCCGCCCGGGTGATCGTATTCGGTATCTCTTCGCTTCCGGCACAGGCGCTGGAAGCGCTCGCGGGCCTCGCGCGTTTCAGCCAGGTTTTGCTGTGCGTACATAACCCGTGTCGTCACCACTGGGCCGATATCGTGGCGGACAAGGACCTGCTGCGACACGAATACAAACGTCAGTCGAGAAAGGCCGGCATGCCTGTGGTGCTGAATCCGGACGCATTGCACCAGCACGCTCATCCGCTGCTGGCGGCGTGGGGTAAACAGGGGCGCGATTACATCAACCTGCTCGACAGCCACGATGATCCCAACAGCTACAGGTCGATCTTCCGGGACGGGCGCATCGACCTGTTCAGCGAAAACGAACCGCGCTCGATGCTGAATCAGTTGCAGGATGACATTCTCGAGCTCAGGCCTTTGAGCGAAACGCGGGAGCTGTGGCCTGCGGTCGACATCAAGGTCGATCGCTCGATTCGCTTTCATGTTGCTCACAGTGCGCAGCGCGAGGTGGAGGTGTTGCACGACCAACTCCTCGCACGATTCGGCAATGATGCACAACTGCGGCCGCGCGATATCATCGTCATGGTCCCGGACATCGACAGTTATGCGCCTCATATCCGCGCCGTTTTCGGCCAACTGGATCGAGACGACAAGCGCTTCATCCCCTTTACCTTGGCAGACCAGGGCCAGCGCGGTCGTGATCCGCTGCTCATTGCCGTCGAGCATTTGCTGAAGATCCCCGACAGCCGTTTCCCGGTGAGCGAGATTCTGGATCTGCTGGATGTGCCCGCCTTGCGAGCTCGATTCGGGATTGACGAGCGTGACCTGCCGACTTTGCATCGCTGGATCGAAGGAGCAGGCGTGCGCTGGGGGCTCAATGCCAGGCAACGCGAAGGTCTGGGTTTACCTGAGGCGCTGGAGCAGAACAGCTGGCATTTCGGTCTGCGCCGCATGTTGCTGGGCTATGCAGTCGGTGCGGGGCAGGCATATGACCAGATCGAGCCGTACGATGAAATCGGCGGACTCGACGCGGCCTTGATCGGGCCGCTGGTTGCGTTGATCGATGCGCTGCAAGTCGCCCATAACGAGCTTTCGCAGCCTGCCTCGCCGCAAGTCTGGGGCGAACGGTTACAGGCCCTGATGCAGCTTTTCTTCAGTGCCGAAAGCGAGCACGACGACTACTTGCTCGGCCAGTTGGAGACGTTGCGCGAAACCTGGCTGCAAACCTGTGAAACAGTCGATCTGGTCGAGATACTTCCCTTGACCGTCGTGCGTGAGGCTTGGCTGGCGGGCCTGGATCAAGGCCGGCTTTCGCAGCGCTTTCTGGCTGGCTCCGTCAACTTCTGCACCTTGATGCCCATGCGCGCGATCCCCTTCAAAGTGGTCTGCCTGCTGGGCATGAACGATGGTGATTACCCGCGTGCGCAGCCGCCGCTGGATTTTGACCTCATGGGCAGCGACTACCGCCCGGGCGACCGTTCCCGTCGGGAAGATGATCGCTATCTGTTGCTCGAAGCGCTGCTGTCTGCGCGTGACCAGCTCTATATCAGTTGGGTGGGACGCAGCATTCGCGACAATTCTGAACGGCCCGCATCGGTGCTGATCGGACAGCTGCGCGATCATCTTGCAAGTGGCTGGAGGCTGGAGGGGGCTGTCGAACCCGAGGACGCCAAAAAACGCGATCCTGGGCAACAGTTGCTGCACGCACTGACACTTGAGCACCCGCTGCAGCCGTTCAGCGCCAAGTATTTTCAGGAGAGCCTGGAGTTCTTCAGTTTTGCCCGGGAATGGCAGGTCCTCCATGAGGCCGCGACGGAGGCGGCGGATGACAGGACGCTGGAAAAACATGTGCAAGAAGAGCCGTTGAGCCTGATGCAGCTGCAGGATTTTCTGCGAAACCCGGTCAAACATTTTTTCAGTCTGCGCTTGAAGATATTCTTTGAGGTCGCCGAGGCGCCGCTGGCCGATGAAGAGCCGTTCGTGCTCGACGCGCTTGAGCGCTATGGCTTGAGCGACAGTTTGCTGCAAGCCGCATTGATCGAGCCTGACAGCGTCGATGAGTCGTTGAGAGCGCAAGCAACCCGCTTGCAGAGCAGCGGGCTGCTGCCGATGGCAGGTTTCGGAACGCTGCTTCAGGATGAGTTGATCGAACCGCTGCCGGATCTGGTGCGCCGTTATCATGAGCTGCTCTTCAAATGGCCTGAGCGGCTGCACAGTGCGCTGCCGGTTGCCTACGAGCATCAAGGCGTCGAGCTCGACGGCTGGCTCGACGGCCTTTATCGGAATGCTCAGGGCGAGTTGCTGGCCGTCTCTGCGATCCCGAATTCGATTGGCGGCAAGAAGAGTCGCAAATGGCATCGCCTGATCAGGCCGTGGGTCAATCATCTGGTGGCGTGCGCCTGCGATCTGCCGCTGACCACCGCACTGGTGGCCAGTGACGAGACGCTGCTGTTGTCGCCGCTTGACCGGGACACGGCCCGCCGTACCCTCGACAACCTGTTGCTGGCCTGGCAGCAGGGCATGCAGCGACCGTTGCCGGTTGCGGTGCAGACCGCTTTTGCGTGGCTGGGGCAGAGCGATGAAGCGAAGGCGCAGGCTGCCGCGCGCAAAACGTACGAAGGTGACGGTCAGACCACTCAAGGCGAGCGTGCGCAAAGCACCGCGCTTGCACGGCAGTTCCCGGATTTCGATGCCCTGCTGGACTCCGAGGAATTCGTGGGCTGGTGTGAGTCTTTGTACAAGCCTGTTTATGAGGCGCCCTGGCAATCGCTGTCCAGTGAGGAGGCCGCAGCATGAGCAACGCACAACAACCGCTGGCCTTGAGTTTTCCGCTGCGAGGCAGCCAACTGATCGAGGCGAGCGCCGGGACCGGCAAGACCTTTACGATTTCTGCGCTTTACCTGCGTCTGGTGCTGGGGCACGGCGGCGAGATGTCCGGTTTCGGCCAGGAACTTCTGCCGCCGCAGATTCTGGTGGTGACCTTCACTGACGCAGCCACTAAGGAGCTGCGCGATCGTATCCGCACACGCCTGGCCGAAGCCGCCCGTTTTTTCCGTCAGGAGATCGAGGCGCCCGATGCGCTGATCGCCGAACTGCGCAACGAGTTTGCCGCCGAGCAATGGGCCGGATGCGCGAGCCGACTGGACATCGCCGCGCAGTGGATGGACGAAGCAGCGGTCTCGACTATTCATAGCTGGTGTCAGCGCATGTTGCGCGAGCACGCCTTCGACAGTGGAAGCCTGTTCACCCAGAGTCTGGAAACCGATCACAGCGATCTGCTCGGCGAAGTGTTGCGCGATTACTGGCGCAAGTTCTGCTATCCCATGAGCGGCGACGCCCTCAACTGGGTGCGTGACAACTGGGGCGGACCTGCGTCGCTGTTGCCTCGCGTGCGCGCACTGTTCGGCAGCGAACGCGCCACGGTCACGCAGACGCCCACTCAGCTGATCGAGCAGTCGATCCAGGAGCGCCGCGAAACGCTGAAAATCCTGAAATCGCCGTGGGCGAACTGGGCCGCTGAACTGCACGCGATCTGCATCGACGGCGTGAACTGCAAGGTGGTCGACGGACGCAAGATGCAGGAGCGTTATTTCAGGCCCTGGTTCGACAAGCTGATTGCCTGGGCCAATGATGAGGAACAGGAGCAGCTCGACCTTGGCACCGGATTCACCCGCCTGACGCCCGACGGCATCGCCGAAGCCTGGAAGAACAACCCTCCGTCACACCCGGCCTTTGAAGCCATGGTGGAATTGAAAGTCGCGCTCGATACGTTGCCCACGCCCGATGCCGCTGTGCTCGAGCATGCCGCGCAATGGGTAGGCGCGCGTTTCGAGGAAGAGAAAAGACGCCGTGCGGAAATGGGCTTTGACAACATGCTCCTGCGTCTCGATGCAGCGCTTCGTGGGGCTGGCGGCGAGCGTCTGGCCACCTTGATTCGCGAGCAGTTCCCGGTTGCCCTGATCGACGAATTCCAGGACACCGATCCGGTGCAATACCGGATTTTCGACAGCATCTATCGCCTGGAAGCCAACGACGAAAGCACCGGACTGTTCCTGATCGGCGATCCTAAACAGGCGATCTACGCGTTTCGTGGCGCCGATATCTACACCTACCTGCGTGCGCGCTATGCGACCGCGGGGCGCTTGCACACGCTCGGTACCAACTACCGCTCCAGCCACGCGATGGTTGAGGCGGTGAACCATGTGTTCGCCCGTGCGGAGCAAAGCGTCAGCGGCCGTGGAGCTTTTCTGTTTCGCCGTGCGCACGACAATCCGGTGCCGTTCCAGGCAGTGGGTTCGCAAGGCCGCAAAGAGGTTTTTCATCTCGATGACAGCGTCGTTGCGGCGCTGAATGTCTGGCAACTGGAGAGCGATCAACCGGTTTCCGGCGCAGTTTATCGGCAGCAGATGGCGGCGAGCTGCGCGAGCGCGATCGTGCGCCTGCTCAATGCAGGTCAACAGGGCCGGGCCGGATTTGCCAGGACCGGCGAGGCGTTGATGAGTGTGTTGCCTGCGGACATCGCGATTCTGGTGCGCGATGGCAAAGAGGCCCAGGCCGTGCGCGGCGAGCTGTCCGCGCGAGGGGTTCGCAGCGTCTATCTGTCCGACAAGGACTCGGTGTTCGCCGCTCAGGAAGCTCACGATCTTCTGGCCTGGCTCAAAGCCTGCGCCGAGCCGGACGCCGAGCGTACGCTGCGCGCTGCGTTGGCCTGCATCACGCTTGATCTGCCGCTGGCGGAGCTGGAGCTGCTCAACCAGGACGAACTGGCGTGGGAAAACCGCGTCATGCAGTTTCGCGACTACCGGCGAATCTGGCGCACGCAAGGGGTGTTGCCGATGCTGCGACGTCTGCTTCACGACTTCAAACTGCCTCAAGCGCTGGTCCAGCGCAGCGATGGCGAGCGGGTACTGACCAACTTGTTGCACTTGTCCGAGCTGATGCAGCAGGCCGCCGCTGAACTCGACGGCGAACAGGCGCTGATCCGCCATCTGGGCGAACATCTGGCGTTGTCCGGTCAGGCTGGAGAAGAGCAGATACTGCGTCTGGAGAGCGACGAGCAACTGGTCAAGGTTGTCACCATCCACAAGTCCAAAGGCCTGGAATACCCGCTGGTGTTCCTGCCCTTCATTTGTTCGACCAAGCCGGTCGATGGCAGTCGCCTGCCGCTGCACTTTCATGACGCAGACGGGCATGCGCAGATCAGCCTCCAGCCGACGGCCGCGTTGATCGAGCAGGCTGACGAGGAGCGTCTGGCCGAGGATCTGCGCCTGCTGTATGTGGCACTGACGCGGGCCCAGCACGCGTGTTGGCTGGGCGTCGCCGACCTCAAGCGCGGCAATGCCAATGGCTCGATTCTGCATCGTTCGGCGCTGGGTTATCTGCTGGGCGGCGGCGAGCCGTTGGCTGAGTCGGCCGGGCTTGGTTCGTGGCTGCGGTCGCTGGCCGAAAATCAGCCGACGGTGCATGTCGAGCCGATGCCTGAACCGACCGCCGAAACCTTCAGTGCGCCGCGCAGCGAAGCCGCGTTGAGCAAACCGCGCCTGCCTCGACGCAGTGCCCGAGAGAACTGGTGGATTGCGTCCTACAGTGCGCTGCGCATTGGCGACATCATCACCGACAGCGGCGATCAATCGCCCGACAGCCCGCAAGCGCAGAAGCTGTTCGATGACGAGCGACTCGATCCCGACGCCCCGCGTGAAACGCCAGCCAGTGGCGGCGACATTCATCGGTTTCC
Source organism: Pseudomonas sp. efr-133-TYG-103a (assembly GCF_030209235.1). Lineage (NCBI taxonomy): Bacteria > Pseudomonadati > Pseudomonadota > Gammaproteobacteria > Pseudomonadales > Pseudomonadaceae > Pseudomonas > Pseudomonas sp. efr-133-TYG-103a. The sequence continues at coordinate 2,928 of NZ_JARVSK010000051.1, read as the reverse complement.
CCGTGGGCCCAATCCCGGCACCTTTCTGCACGGCTTGCTGGAATGGGCCGGCGAGAAAGGTTTCGCCGACGCCGCAGCGGACCCTCAGGCGCTGGAAAAGGTCGTTGCCCAGCGCTGTAACCGACGTGACTGGAAAGGCTGGATCAATACGCTGACTGACTGGCTCAAGCATTTGCTGAGCATGCCGCTGCGTCTGGGTGAGGCTGATCAGCCGGTCGCCCTGAGCCAGTTGGATCAGCCGAACCAGTATCGGGTGGAAATGGAGTTCTGGTTCGCCTGCTCGAAAGTCGACGTGGCGCGGCTGGATGCGCTGGTGCGCCGCTATACCCATGACGGCGCTCCTCGCGCGGCGGCGGAGACGGTGTCACTGAACGGCATGTTCAAGGGCTTCATCGACCTTACGTTCGAGCATCAAGGCCGCTATTACGTGGCTGATTACAAATCCAACTGGCTGGGCGTCGACGACGATGCGTACACCGCTGCGGCGATGGAAAGCGCGATTCTGGAAAACCGCTACGACCTGCAGTACGTGCTTTATCTGTTGGCGTTGCATCGTCAGCTCAAGGCGCGGCTGGCCGATTATGACTACGACCTGCACATGGGCGGCGCGGTGTACCTGTTTGTGCGCGGCAGTCTTGCAGCCAGTCAGGGCGCCTGGTTTACCCGCCCGCCGCGCGAACTGATCGAAGGGCTTGATCGGCTGTTTCAGGGACGCGCCGCGCTTGAAGACGATGTGCTGTCTGGAGAATTCGCATGAACCGCACGTTTGCCCATCTGCTGCCCACCGCGCTGGATGCCGACAGCCTCGCGTCGCTCAAACCACTGAGCCGCGTCGAGGATCTGCTGTTGTTGCTCGAGCGCTGGGTCGAGCGCGGCTGGCTGCGCGCGCTGGACAAGGCGTTCGTGGCGTTTCTTGCTGATCTGGATCCGGCGGCGGACTCGCTGGTGCTGTTGGCCGCGGCGCTCACGAGTCATCAGTTAGGCCACGGCCATGTGTGTCTGGACCTGCACGAGACGCTCAAGGAACCGGACTTCGCACTGTCGCTGCCGCCGGAAGGCGATGTGTTGTCGACGCCGATGCTGCTGCCCTCGACGCTGCTCAAGGCGCTGGATGGCGCGACCTGGTGTCAGGCACTTGCCGGCAGCAAGCTGGTTGCGCTGGCTGACGATCGTTCCGATGCCGCCGCGCAGAAACCCTTGGTGTTATCTGATCGGCGTCTGTATTTGCGCCGCTATTGGACCTATGAGCGCAGGATCGACACGGCGCTGCATCGTCGTCTGGCGCAGGCCGAACCTGCACCAGTTGATCTTGCCCAGCGTCTGGACGTGTTGTTCGGTGCGGCGAATCATGCCGCCGACGCCTTGATCGACTGGCAGAAACTGGCCTGCGCGCTGGCGACGCGCGGTGCGTTCAGCATCATCACCGGTGGCCCGGGAACCGGGAAAACCACCACCGTCGTGCGCCTGCTTGCGCTGCTCCAGTCGCCGGCAGTGGAGAGCGGCAAGCCATTGCGCATTCGTCTGGCAGCGCCGACCGGCAAGGCGGCCGCGCGGTTGACCGAGTCGATCAGCCATCAGGTTCAGTCGCTGCAAGTGGCCGAAGCGGTGCGGCAGAAAATCCCCAGCGATGTGACCACCGTTCACCGTTTGCTGGGCAGTCGTCCCGGCACGCGGCATTTCCGTCATCACGCCGGCAATCCGCTGCCGCTGGATGTGCTGGTGGTCGATGAGGCGTCGATGATCGATCTGGAAATGATGGCCAATCTGCTGGACGCCCTGCCGCCACATGCGCGCATGGTGCTGCTCGGCGACAAGGATCAGCTTGCCTCGGTCGAAGCCGGTGCCGTGCTGGGCGATTTGTGCCGCGACGCCGAAGCGGGAATGTACAGCCCGCAGACGCAGGCGTGGCTGGAGTCGGTCAGTGGTGAGGACCTGAGCAGAAGCGGCTTGCAGCAGGGCGACGACGTGCAACACGCACTCGCTCAACAAGTGGTGATGTTGCGCCATTCCCGCCGTTTCGTTGCAGGCAGCGGCATTGGTCAACTGGCCAGACTGGTCAATCAGCAACAGGATCAGGACGCCCGTGCGATTCTGCTCAACGGCGGCTACAAGGACCTGTATTCATTGGTGCTCAAGGGCGAGCATGACCGTGCGTTGTCGCGCCTGTTGCTCGACGGCCACGGCAATGGGCCGCAAGGCTATCGCCATTATCTGGCCGTGATGCACGCGCAGCGGCCGCAGGTTCTGACCTCGATCGACGACCCTCGCTGTGTCGAGTGGGCGCGCCAGGTGTTGACTGCCTTCGATGCGTTTCAGCTGCTCTGTGCCGTGCGTAAAGGGCCGTGGGGCGTCGAAGGGCTGAATCAGCGTATCACGCAAACGTTGTTTGCCGCCCAGTTGATCGAAAGCGATCAGCAATGGTACGAAGGCCGTCCGGTGTTGATGACGCGCAACGATTACGGGCTGGGCTTGATGAACGGCGACATCGGCATCGCGCTGCGGCTGCCCGAGGGGGCGCCGGAGGAAAATCGTCAGGCGCTACGCGTGGCGTTCCCGCGCAATGACGGCGCCGGTGGCGTGCGCTTTGTGCTGCCGAGCCGACTCAACGATGTGGAAACGGTGTATGCGATGACGGTACACAAATCCCAGGGTTCAGAATTTGCCCACACCGCGCTGATCCTGCCCGAGGCGCTGAACCCGGTGCTGACTAAGGAGTTGATCTACACCGGCATCACGCGGGCGAAGAACTGGTTCAGCCTGATCGAGCCGCGTCACGGCGTCTTCGAAGAGGCCTTGCGGCGCAAGGTCAAGCGCCTGAGCGGGTTGATGCTGGCGTTGTAAGGCACCCTCTTCGGGATATCTGCATGAGCAATGCGATCTGGCGCGCAGCGGCAGCAGAATCGGATGACGCGGCGCATCAGGCAGACC
>NZ_JARVSK010000050.1:0-11230 GCF_030209235.1 Pseudomonas sp. efr-133-TYG-103a | reverse complement strand
CCCGCGATCTGGCGCGCAGCGGCAGCAGAATCGGGTAACGCGGTGCATCAGGCAGCCCCCATAGCCCCGATTCACGACGACTGTGTCGCCGATCGCGGGACAAGCCACGCTCCCACAGGTTTTGCGTCACGTCTTCGTGAGCAAACGGCCCACAGGTAGTGCTTTGACACCAATTCTGGCAACGCCACAAACCCCTTGTAGGAGCGTGGCTTGCCCGCGATCTGGCGCGAAGCGGCAGCAGATCGGACGACGCGGTGCATCAGGCAGACCGCATAGCCCGGGTTTGCGACGACTGCGTCGCCGATCGCGGGACAAGCCACGCTCCCACAGGTTTTGCGCTCGACACAAAACCTGACAACGCCACAAACCCTTGTAGGAGTGCGCTTGCCCGCGATCTGGCGCGCAGCGGCAGCAGAATCGGATGACACAGTTAGTACGCTCGACACCAATTCTGGCAACGCCACAAACCCTTGTAGGAGCGTGGCTTGCCCGCGATCTGGCGCGCAGCGGCAGCAGAATCGGGTAACGCGGTGCATCAGGCAGACCGCATAGCCCGGATTCACGACGACTGCGTCACGTCTTCGCGAGCAAGCTCACTCCCACAAGTTCTGCGTCACGTCTTCGCGAGCAAGCGGCCCACAGGTTTTGCGCCACGTCTTCGCGAGCAATCTCCCATCCTGATACCCATCAGCCCTTCTTGATGTACGCCTCGACCACCGCCGAGAAATCCTTGCCGCCATCGCCGCGTAAACTCATCGCCTGATACAACTGCTGCGCGATGGCTCCCAGAATGACGGGCTGGCGGGCGACCCTCGCCGCTTCGGTGGCGAGGCCCAGGTCCTTGAGCATCAGCTCGGCGCCGAAGCCACCGGTATACCCTCGCGAGGCCGGGGCGGTTTCGACAATCCCAGGCCACGGGTTATACATTTCCGAACTCCAGCAACGCCCGGTGGAACTGTTGATGATGTTGGCCAGAATCGCCGTGTCGATGCCCAGTCGATCCCCCAGGGCCATGGCTTCGGCAACGCCAATCATGGAAATGCCCAAGAGCATGTTGTTGCAGATTTTGGCGATCTGCCCGGTGCCGACCTCGCCGCAGTGCACGATGTTGCGCCCCATCTGCGCGAGAATGGGCTTGAGCACGGTGAAGTGCTCAAGACTGGCGCCCACCATGAACGTCAGCGTCCCGGCCTGGGCGCCACCGGTCCCGCCCGACACAGGTGCATCGCCGACGACCACGCCTTGTCTGGCCGCAGCGGCGGCGACGTCCCGAATGGTTTGTGGATCGATCGTGCTGCAATCGACGGCGGGAACGCCGGAAGCGATCCCGGCCAGCACGCCATCGTCGTTGAGGTAAACGGCCCGCACATGAGCCGCGGCGGGCAGCATGGTGATCACCAGTTCCGCGCCTTGTGCCGCGTGTTTCGGCGACTCGCTGATGCGACTGCCCAGCTCGGCGAGCTCCGCCAGCACCTGGGTGTTAAGGTCAAACAGGTGCAATTGATGACCGGCCCGAATCAGGTTCCGCGCCATAGGCGCGCCCATGTTGCCCAGACCGATGAATGCGATTTTCATGGTGTCATTCCTTTTTCAGATTTAGCTCTGCGTGTGAATCACCTTGCCCGCGCCACTGCGCCAGCCGCGTGACACCGATCGCTGTGGGGGCGAGCCTGGTCAGGGCCGCGTCCGGATGAAGACGTTTGCCCGGACACCGCCGCGCTGTCGGCTGACAGAACGATTCGCGAGCCAGCTCGCGCCTACACGATCAAGTCACAGCACCAGACTCAGCGCAAGTTGATCGTCGTGTTCACACCGTCGTTCACGCTGTCGTCGTCGAACCAACGGCTGGTGACGGTCTTGGTCTGAGTGTAGAACTGCACCACCTGTTTGCCGTACGGGCCGAGATCGCCGAGTTTGGAGCCGCGCGAGCCCGTGAAGCTGAAGAACGGAACAGGCACAGGGATGGGAATGTTGATGCCGACCTGACCGATGTCGATTTCATTCTGGAATTTACGTGCCGCTGCGCCGCTCTGGGTGAACAGGCCGACGCCGTTGCCGAACGGATTGGCGTTGACCAGCTCGATCGCCTGATCCAGCGTGTCCACCTCCAGCACGACCAGCACGGGCCCGAAGATTTCCTGAGTGTATATCTGCATCTGAGTGGTCACGCCGGTGAACAGCGTGGGGCCGACGAAATTGCCGTTTTCGTAGCCTGCGACCTTGATGTCACGGCCGTCCAGCGCCAGCGTGGCGCCCTCTTTCACGCCACTTTCGATCAGATCGAGAATCCGCTGTCTGGCGCGCCGGGAGATGACCGGTCCGACGTCGGTGCCAGGCTCGCTGCCTGCATTGACCTTGAGCTTCTGCGCCAGCGCCTTGAGGTCGGGAATCCACTGTTTCGACGCCCCGACCATCACCACCACCGACGTTGCCATGCAGCGCTGGCCAGCGGCGCCGAAACCTGCGCCCACCAGCGCGTTGAGGGTCTGCTCGCGATTGGCATCGGGCAGGACGACCGCGTGGTTCTTGGCGCCCATCATCGATTGCACGCGCTTGCCATGCCGACCGGCCAGTTCATACACGTGGGTGCCGACAGCGGTCGAACCGACGAAGGAGATCGCCTTGATGTCCTTGTGCGTACAGATCGCGTCGACCACCTCCTTGCCGCCATGAACCACGTTGAGCACGCCGGCGGGCACACCCGCTTCCACCGCCAGCTCCACCAGCAACATGGTCGACATCGGATCCTGCTCTGACGGTTTGAGCACGAAGGTGTTGCCGCACGCAATGGCCATCGGAAACATCCACAGCGGAATCATCGCCGGGAAGTTGAACGGCGTGATGCCCGCGCAGACGCCGATGGGCTGGCGCAGCGTGTACGTGTCGACCCCGCCCGCCACGTTTTCGGCAAACTCACCCATCTGCAGCGTGCCGATCGAACACGCGTGCTCGACCACTTCCAGGCCGCGGAAAATGTCGCCTTCGGCATCCGCGAGGGTCTTGCCCTGCTCGGCACTGAGTACCTCGGCAATGCGTTTGGAGTGTTCGCGGATCAGCGCTTGAAGCTTGAGCATGATGCGCATGCGTGCGCCGATCGGCGTGTCGCGCCAGGTCTTGAAAGCCTTCTGCGCGGCGGCCACGGCGGCATCGACTTCAGCGCCAGTGGCGAAAGGCACTTGGGCCAGGACTTGCTGGGTCGCCGGATTGATCACATCGAGCCAATCGCCGGTCTGCGATTCAACCCACTCGCCATCGATCAGCATGTTTACGCGGGCCACGTCGGTCGTGCTCCGGGCAGGTGAAACGTTGCCAAGTGATACGTTCATTTCAGAATGCTCCATTCGAGCGGCGGCCTTGCTCGACCGCCGAAAGCTCATGATTCAGGCCGAGGGGGTGCGAACCGGATCGCGCTTCATCAGCGCGGTGCAGACCAGCGCAATCAGCGCCATTGCGATCAGGTAAGCGATCACGTAATGCGGCTCACCGCCGCCCATGGCCAGCAATTGCGTGGCGATCATCGGCGCAAAGCCGCCGCCCAATACGCCGGCCAGTTGCACCGACACCGAGATGCCGCTGTAGCGGATCTGCGCAGGGAACTGGCGGGCGAACAACAGCGATTCCGGCGCGTACAGGATCGGAAAGACCACACCGACCGCGAGCACCATCGCCCACCAGACAAGCACAGGGTCGCGGGTGCCCAGCATGGCGAAGAAGGGGTAGACAAACGCGCAGAGCAGCAACAGGCCGGCGAAATACAGACGCTTCTGCCCGACCCGGTCAGAAATGTGTCCGCACAACGGCATGGTCACCAGCGACAACGCAGCACCTGCGGTAATCGCGCCCAGCACGTCGGCGCGGGGAATTTGCAACTGGTTGGCGGCGTAAGCGAGGGCGAACGTCACCGACATATAGAACCAGGCGTTCTCGGCCGTGCGCGCACCGATGATCGTCAGGGTTTCTCTGGGGTGATCGCGAAATACCTTGAACAGTGGCACCTTGACCGAGACGTTATCCTTTTTCAATTTCTCGAAATCTGGCGATTCGGGGACCTTGAGGCGAATCAGCCAACCCACGCCCAGCAGCACGACGCTGGCCAGAAACGGGATGCGCCAGCCCCAGCTGAGCATGTCCGCTTCGGGCAGTCTGGCGACCATCGCCATCGCCAGCGAAGCCAGCACCAGTCCGGCGCCCACTCCAGTTTGCGGCAGGCTGCCATAGAAGCCTTTCTTGCCCTCGGGCGCATGCTCGACGGCCATCAGCACCGCCCCGCCCCATTCGCCTCCAACCGCCATCCCCTGCAGAAACCGCATCGCCACCAGGATGACCGCTGCCCAATAGCCAATCTGCTGATACGTGGGAATCAGGCCGATGATGATCGTGGGAATCCCCATCAGCATCAGGGTGAACAGCAGCATCGACTTGCGGCCGATCTTGTCGCCGAAGTGGCCGAACACGATGCCGCCCAACGGCCGCCCGAGAAAACCCACCGCGTAGGTGGCGAAAGCGGCGAGCACGCCGATGATAGGGTCCAGTGCGGGAAAGAAAATCTTGTTGAAAATGAGCGCGGCGGCAGTGCCGTAAAGGAAAAAGTCGTACCACTCGATGGTCGTGCCGGCCATGCTTGCGGCGCCGGCAAGCCGGTAGGATTTAGCGTGACGGGTGGCCGTGCCGGCAGCGAGTGCGCCGGTGTCCGCCGTTATAGCGTTCTTCATAAACTCCTCCGCTTATTTATTGTTGTGCAGGGTGTTATGGCGTTGGGTTGTTGCGATTTTGAGTGGGGCGCATGTCTCCGCATTTCTGATGACGGCTGTTGGAGCGCGTGCCCGCGAATGATGTCTGCCAGAAACGAATTCAGCGGCTGACATTCCCCATTCGCGGACGAACGCGCTTCACAATGCCTATGTTTTGCCGGTATCAGTGCAAGCGCTGTTGGCTTGGATTGCACCTTGCTTCGGAGTATAGATGTGCAAACTTCTAACAAGAACGCACATAAAAGCAGGTTCAACATGCAAAAAAACATCACGTCCCTGAGCGCGTTGAATTGGGATGACTTGAAGTTTTTTCTGGAGGTTGCACGCACGCGCAAAGCCAGTTCCGCAGCGAAACGCCTGGCGGTGGACTACACCACCGTGTCGCGACGGATCAGCTCACTGGAGGCCTCACTCGGCACGCTGCTGTTCGAAAAGTCGCGTAACAATGGCTTCGTGTTGACCCCTGAGGGCCAGCGTCTCTTAGGCTCGGCGGAGTCCATCGAAAAAACGCTGCACATCGCCTGCGAACAGGTTTCCGGCTCGGGCGTGGCCCTCTCAGGTCATGTGCGCATGGGCTGTACCGAAGGTTTCGGGAGCTTTTTCATCACGCCGCAGCTGAGCCACTTCACGGACCATTACCCGGCCATCTCGGTCGACATCCTGCCGCTGCCGCACTTCATCAGCCTGTCCAAGCGCGAGGCCGACATCGTCATCGCGCTTGAGCGTCCGGAACACGGCCCCTACGTGTGCTGCAAACTGTGCGACTACACCCTGCGGCTGTATGCGACCCAGAATTATCTGGACAGCCACGCGCCCATATATACGGCCGAAGACCTCGCCAATCATCCGTTCATCAGCTACGTCGATGACCTGGCGTTCAGCTCGGAACTGCTGTACCTGAGCAACCTGCTGCCTGGCGCCCAGGCCCATCTGCGCAGCACCAGCGTCATTGCTCAGTACGTCGCTGCGCTGCAGGGCCGGGCGCTGGCGATCCTGCCGTGTTTCCTCGCCGCCCAGGACCCACGCCTGCTGCCGGTATTGGAAAGCGAAGTGAACATCACGCGTCAATTCTGGATGTATTGCCGCGAAGACCTGCGCAAGCTCAAGCGGATTACCCTGCTGTGGGATTACATCCGCACAACCACCGAGCAGAACCAGGCGTTCTTGCGGGGGCAAAGCCGGGCCATGACGTTTGTCGACTGATGATTTGCAGGGTCTGGGCCGCATCACGGCAGGTCTGGACTGGCCCTCGCCGGCATAGTTTAGAAATCTCTGAACTATGCATTTGAGCTTTCCTATTCTTTCCGTTCATCGGCCGATTCTAAGATCGCCTCCAATAAAGGAGCCCGTCCAGTAGAGACACGGCCCGAAGATTGCCTTTTCTGATGTGACTGCCGCTGTACCCGTTTCGGCCCGTGTGCCGTGGCGACGCTATGTCATGTGTCAGTCGCAAGACGCAATCTTTGGGGACGTTCGATGAAACTGGAAATCTTCCGCACGATGTGGGGCTACACCGCCAGCAAGGCTCAGGCGCTGGATGAACTGCTGGAGGCCGGGTTCGACGGCATGGAAGCGCGCCTGCCACTGACGCCTGTCGAGCGGGCCGAATTCGGCGCCTTTCTGCGCGCCAACCAGCTGCCCTACATCGCGACCGTCTTCACCGCCTACGACGTCCTGCCCGAACAATCGGCCACCACGGCCGAGCATCTCACCGATCTGGAAAAGAAACTCGACTGGTCCACGGAGCTGAATCCGCGTTTCGTCAACGTGCTGGCCGGCAACGACCGCTGGCAGTTGCCCCAGCAAGTCGACTTCTTCGGCCAGGCGCTGGAGCTGGCGCGCAAACATGGGCAGACGGTCACCTTCGAAACCCACCGCGCCCGCTCGCTGTTCAACCCGTGGGTGACGCTGGAACTGATCCGTCAGTTGCCGGACCTGCGCTTCACCAGCGACATCAGCCACTGGATCGTAACGTGCGAGCGCCTGCTCGATGATCCCGAAGATGATCTGAGCGCCTTCGTCGAGCGCGTCCATCACATTCAGGCTCGCGTCGGTTACGACCAGGGCCCGCAAGTTCCGCATCCCGCCGGGCCGGAGCGCGCCCGGGAACTGGCCTTCCATCAGCAGCACTGGGAAGCAGTCTGGAAATCCCAGCAAGCGCGCGGCTACCAGGTCACGACCCTGACCCCGGAATTCGGCGCGGACGGCTATCTGCATCACTTGCCTTTCACCAATGTGCCGGTGGCCGATCTGTGGTCGCTGAACGTGTGGATGGGTCAGGCCGAGCGCGAACACTTTCAGCGCTTCACTCACACAACAAGCCGATAAGGAGCGTTTCGCCATGCCGGATCAGCCTCAAGCGACGACCCCGAAAGTCGCCAACTTCAACAGCATCCCGGTGGTCGACATCGCCGGTCTGTTCAGTGCGGACATCACCCGGCGTCAGGCCGTGGCCGATGAGCTGGGCAAGGCCGCGCGCGAGGTGGGCTTTCTGTACATCAAGAACCACGGCATCGAGCAATCGCTGATCGACGGCCTGCGTCAGGCCGCGAAAGACCTTTTCGCCCAGTCGCTGGCGTACAAGATGCAGCATTACATCGGCACGTCGCGCAGCCATAAGGGCTTCGTGCCCGAGGGCGAAGAGGTGTACGCCAAAGGCAAGCCGGATCATAAGGAGGCTTTCGACATCGGCTTCGAGGTCGGCGACGACGACCCGCTGGTGATCGCCAAAACCCCGCTGATCGGCGCCAACGAATGGCCGGACCTGCCGGGTTTCCGCCCCGCCGTCGAAGCGTATTACGCGGCCGTATTCGCGCTGGGGCGTCGGCTGTTCGACGGGTTCGCACTCGCGCTGGGGCTTGAAGAAGGCTATTTCGAGGCGATGGTGACGCGCCCTCCTTCCAAACTGCGGCTGATTCACTATCCCTTCGACGACGCCGCGCAGGACGCGCCCGGTATTGGTGCACACACCGATTATGAGTGCTTCACCATGCTGCTGGCCGACAAGCCCGGCCTTGAGGTGATGAACGATCTTGGCCAATGGATCGACGCACCACCTGTCGACGGCGCGTTTGTGGTCAACATCGGCGACATGCTTGAGGTGATGACCGCTGGTACGTTCGTTGCTACGGCTCATCGGGTACGCACCGTCAGCGAAGAGCGCTATTCATTTCCGCTCTTCTTCGCCTGTGACTTCCACACCCAGATCAAGCCATTGCCTGCCTTTGTAAACGAGGGGGTCGGCAATGGAAGCACCGAATACGAAGCGATCACCATCGGCGAACACATGTTCGGCCAGGCGCTGCAGACCTATCAATACCTGCGGCGCAAGGTCGAGAGCGGCGAGCTCAAGCTGTACGAAAAGGCGCGCAAGCCATCGAGCTTCGGCCACTTGAAGAATCAGGCACAGGACGCGTCCTGATGCTCAACAAGCTGTCAACACACACCGTGCCTTACCTTCCTGACGTGGAGTCACCGACGATGCGCAACACTTTGAACACTGCTGTCCGCTTGACCGTTCTGGCCAGTGCCGTGCTTGGCGCGAGCGTTTTCGGGACATTGGCTCACGCCGCCACCACCGTGACACCCGGCCAGTTCAAAGTCGGCATGGAAATCACCTATCCGCCGTTTGAATCCTACGACGAGAAGAAAAACGTCGTCGGTGCCGACCCGGACCTGTCGCGCCTGCTGGCCAAGCACATGGACCTCAAGCCAGAGTTCGTCGACACCAAATTCTCCAGCCTGATCCTGAGCCTCAACGCCGGTCACTACGATGCCATCATCTCCGGGATGTACATCACGCCCGAGCGTCAGACCCAGGCGCAAACCATCGCCTACGCCAAGACCGGCGCCGCGATCATGGTGCTCAAGGACAGCCCCGTTAAACCCAAGGTGCCGGAGGACCTCTGCGGACTGAAAGTCGGTCTGGAAAAAGGCACCACCTGGGTCGCCCAGTTCAACAAGCTGTCCACCGAATATTGCGTGCCGAACAACAAGGGCGCGATCTCGGTGAGTGAGTTCCCGTCCGCCCCTGAAGTGACCCAGGCGCTGCTCTCCGGCAACGTTCAGGCGCAAGTGGAGATCGACGGCGCCGCCGGCATGATCGCCGAGCGCACCAAAGGCCGCGTGGTGGTCAGCACCGAGCACTCGATCTACCAGCAGACCCTGGGCATCTACGTGAAGAAAGGCAACGACGAGCTGTATCAGGCACTGCTCAAAGCCTTCGAAGAAACCAAGAAATCCGGTGAATATGCAGCGCTGCTGAAGAAGTACAACCTGGAAGAGCCGAGCAATTAAGGGCTGACGCTTAACCCCTGTAGGAGTGAGCTTGCTCGCGATGGCGCTTGGTCAGACATATCAATGTTGACTGATTCAACGCCATCGCGAGCAAGCTCACTCCTACAGAAATCGCCCTGGATAGAGATTTCCCCGCTGGGCCCGGCCCCGCTGAGGTGTGTGTATGCAATTCGAATGGTCCTACTTTTTTTCTCTGTTCTCGGTCTCGGACTTCTGGGAATCCTGCATCACCGTCATCGAGCTCAGTGCGCTGGGCTGGTTCATCGGCATGCTGTTGGGGTTTCTGCTGGCCTCGGCCAAGCTGTCGACCGCGCGCTGGATCAGCGTGCCTGCGTCCATTTATATCTGGTTCTTCCGCAGCGTTCCGTTGCTGGTGCTGGTGGTATTCACTTACAACCTGCCGCAGATGTTTCCGATTACTCGCGACGTGCTGTCGAACCCGTTCTATTCCGGCCTGCTGGCGTTGGTGGTCACTGAAGCGGCCTACATGGCGGAAATCCACCGGGGCGGGCTGATTTCGGTCGCCAAGGGCCAGAAAGAAGCAGGCCGGGCGTTGGGCGTAGGCCTGATCGGCATGCAGCGTCTGATCGTGATCCCACAGGCGTTCCGTATTTCCCTGCCGACCCTCATCAATGAATACATCACCGTGGTGAAACTGACCTCGCTGGTGTCAGTGATTTCCCTGACCGAGTTGCTCACCGTTGGCCAGCGCCTGTATGCGCAAAACTTCCTGGTCATGGAAACGCTGTCGGCGGTCGCGGTGTATTACGTGATGATCGTGACCGTGTTCGGCTGGCTGTTTCACTGGCTCGAACAGCACCTGGAACTGAATAACCGCAAGCCACAGACGCTGGATGACGCGGCCCTCACACGCTTGCGCACAAGCCTGGTGGCGCAGCCGGCCAAAGTGCGTCAGGCCGATACCGGCCCAGGTTCAGCCCCGGCCTTGCAGCTGGTGAACATCCATAAACGTTACGGGCAGCATGAAGTGCTCAAGGGCATCAATCTGGACGTGAACGCTGGCGAGGTGATTTCCATCATCGGCCCGTCTGGCTCCGGCAAGACTTCCTTGATTCGCACCATCAACAGCCTGGAAACCATCGACAAGGGCGAGATCATCCTTTTCGGTGAGGGGTTCATCCACGCCGGCGACAGCCCGAACGCCCCGCAGATCCGCCGTGGCGTGCAACGCATCGGGATGGTCTTCCAGAACTTCAACCTGTTTCCCCATCGCACCATTCTCGACAACGTGACCCTGGCGCCGCGCTATCACGGCCGCGACAAAGGCATCAGCGAACAACGCGCCTACGCGCTGCTCGACAAGGTCGGCCTGCTGGCGCACGCGCAGAAATATCCGCATCAACTCTCGGGCGGCCAGCAACAACGCGTGGCGATCGCGCGTGCCTTGGCGATGGATCCGCAGATCATGCTGTTCGACGAACCCACCTCCGCGCTGGACCCTGAGCTGGTGGGCGACGTGCTGAAGGTCATCGGCGACCTGGCGAAAGAAGGCATGACCATGCTCATCGTCACCCACGAAATGGACTTCGCCTTGTCGATCTCCGATCGAGTGATTTTCATGGAGAACGGCGTCGTGCAAGTCGACGCGGCGCCGCAGACCATCCTCGCCGATCAGTGCGGCGAGCGGGTGCGCAAGTTCATGGGCCTGGACGGCACACTCAATCAGCCGGCGCCCGTGCGCAAGGAGGCCTGAGCGACTATCGTGGAGCATTCACGATATAAGCATCTTGCCGCCGGGAGTCTGAAATGGACCGTTATCAACCGCTCAACTGCGATCTCTATGATTACCTTGAGATCGCCTGCATGCACGGCTATCGGCTGAACGTCGAGCTGGTCGACGGCACGACCTTCGAGGCTCGGCCGACCACCACCCGAACGGCGCCGAGCAAGGAAGAATTCCTGCAATTCGCCGACGGTCTCGACGAGGTACGCCTCGACCAACTGGCCGCCATCACCCCGCTGAATGAAGGCGCCAGCTTCGGGCGTGTCGAGTTGGGCAATGCGTTTTGCTCAACCTGAACGCACAACTTCAGAACACCTCAATCCCTGCAGGAGCGAGCTTGCTCGCGATCGGCGACGCAGTCGTCGTAAACCGGGGCTATGCGGCCTGCCTGATGCGCCGCGTCATCCGATTCTGCTGCCGCTGCGCGCCAGATCGCGGG
>NZ_JARVSK010000038.1:0-24365 GCF_030209235.1 Pseudomonas sp. efr-133-TYG-103a | reverse complement strand
CGTGAGCAAAACGGCCTGAAAACCGTTGTTTGCAACCATAGAATCTCCCACAGGTTTGTGGCCTGCCTCGACACCCGTCGGCGGCGCATTACCTTGTAGGAGCGCGCTTGCCCGCGATCTGGCGCGAAGCGGCAGCAGAATCGGATGACGCGGTACATCAGGCAGACCGCGTAGCCCGGGTTTACGACGACTGCGTCGCCAATCGCGAGCTCACTCCCAGAGGTTTTGTGGTGTTTCTCCAAGCTGTGTCCCCCCCGCGAAATAGGTGGAAGTGAGCCAACTGTCTTTAAAGCCCCCTCGATCAAATGCGTGACGCCCGACGCTTTCCCGGCTAAAGCCGGTCCTACGAAAAACCCACAGCGTCTGTAGGACCGGCTTCAGCCGGGAAGAGGCCGGTGCATTCGGCGGGCATGCGGCGGTTGGAATTCAGTCTTCGCGGGCAAGCGCGCTCCTACGAGGGTAATGCGGTGCTGACTGGTATGGAGCCAGGCCACCCAACCTGCGGGGCTCGCTGCTACCGGATTGGCAATGTATCGCTCAAGATACAAAGGATGCAGCCGACAAACCGAGCAGGAAATCATCCCTTCAATTGAACATGGAAGCGTCATGACTGCGATTTCATCGGTTGTTTCGGTCGTGCAGCCCTCGATCGTCACGCGGCCTGTGGCCAATGAGCCATTGGGCGGCGCAGCGGCGGTGAGCCCCACGGCTTCGCCTTCAACGGTGGTCTCACTGGGGCAGGAAGCGTCGACCCTCGATGCCCAGACCTACAGCGCGCGTGGTCTGCTGTCAGGGGCGGAGGTGGCGCCTGCCTGGGAGTACACCCGTCAGGACAAAGTCTCCTTGTCGATGATGGGCAACTTCAACACGTCCGCCACCGCCGGCCGGTTCCAGGGCCTGGGCGCAGCCTTGCTCGGCCAGTTGGCTGAATCGGGCAAAGGCATCTCGCAGTCGGTCATCCGGTCGTTTTCGGGCCACGCACTGGAGCCCGCCGAGCTGACAGCGGCGCAGACCCGCTTACACGGCAATGCCGACAACAGCATCAGCCTGAGCATCCGCACCGCCAGCGGCAAGACCATCGAACTGACGCTCTCCAGTCAGGACGACGGCCTGGCCGTGCAGGCGCAGGTCAGCGGAGGCGACCTGAGCGACGATGAACTCAGCGCGCTGGGCAGAATGGCCGATGGCTTTCAGTCGGCCATCGACGGCCTGACCGCGCGGCCGCCGCAGTTGAAGCTCGACGCACTCACGCAATTCGATGCGAGCGTGTTCTCGTCGATCGATCTGAAAACCCGCGTCAAGCTCGACAGCACCAACACCCAGACCCTCGAACTGCACGCCGACGCCGATCAGCGCTCGGTGCGCATGAGCGGCGCGGCGGGGGAGCTGCAGATGTCGGTGGACCTGAAAAATGCGGCGGTGATTGGCGACAGCGATCAGCAGGCCAAAGCGCTCAAGGGCTACATCGGTCAGATCGAGGCCGCGCGCAAACGCGGCGATGGCGACCAGCAGTTGTTGTCGATGTTCGAGGACGCCTTCACCACGCTGCACAGTCATTATCCCGGCACTCGCGCGTCGTCCGCGCCGCAGACCGTCAACTCCATTGAGCTGACGGACACCGACCACGCGATGCTCAGCGGTCTTGGCGATTTCAGCGCCTCGGTGAGCGAGAAAAGTCAGGAGGGCAACCCCGCGCGGCCAGGAGAGCTGGACACCTTTGCCTACATCCTGTCGCAGACCACGCAGTCCAAAGGGCGCGACCAGCTCAATCGCACCCTGGTGCAGGACCAGCAGGCGCACTTGAGCGCCAGTTATCACAAGGCGCTTTATGCCGGGCAGAAGCTGGACCTGCAACGCGATCCGAAGACGCAGAATTATCTGTATTACCAGATCAACGATCAGTCCAGCAGCAAAGCCAGCATCGGTTACGACAAGGGCGCGCTGGTCAACGCGTCGGTGACGCAGTCCGCCAGCCAGTCCACGCGCGTGTCAACTTACGTGATGGGGGTTCTGCAGTCCGAGAAGCTCACGCCGGTCACGGAAAGCAAGACCCGCAATTTCCTCAGCGTGCTGCAACAGGCGTTGCAGCAGGACAATGAGGCGAAACAGGGACGTGGCACCTCGTTGTTGAAGTACACGCTTGAAGGGGTTCAGGAAAAAGCCATGCTGCAGAGCGAGCCGGGGCAGCTGCGCGGCTGATCGTGGCGACCGGCTGCCGTTCGTTCGGCAGCCTTCTTGCGGTCGACGGCGGCGTTGCCGACCGCAAGCAGGGCTGGCCTTGCGATCAGATCGGTTGCTTCAACGCCAGTCGCGCGGCCTGCGCGGCAGGGTCGTCCGCTGGACCCACCACGGCGTAGTTGTAGCCTGAGCCCGACCAGTAATCGGCCTGCAATTCGCCATCGCGACGCGAGCCGCGCGGCAGCAGATGATTGGCTTCTCCTGGCGGGCGGATGAAGAAACTCAATGTCCGGCCTTCGCTGTCCTTGTATACCACCATGGCCGCGGCGCCCTGTTCGGTCGTCGTCAGGCGTCCGCTGACCGGTTTGAAACCCGCCGACTCAAGATCAGGCAAGCGATTGGCCTGAGCGAAATTCTTGTCCAGCCAGACCTGCACGTTGTTCGCCTTGTCGCTGCTCCAGTCGCTGGCCATGTTGGCGTTCACCGCAAACATGCGATACGCCTGCACCGCGTCGGCCATCGGCGGATTGGCGCTGGCGAAGGTGATTTCCCGGGCGTGCCAGCCGCTCAGGCCGCCGACACTGACGGCGATCAGCAATACGGCTGCGGTCGCGAATCGTCGGGTGCGGTTGCGGCGCATGCGCTGGCGAATGAAGGCGGGATCCAGCTCCGGATTCGGCGCCCGATGCAGTTCACCGCTCAACGCAGCCCGCAGGCTCTGGGCGTCCCGCTGCCAGGCTTGTACCTGCCGGGACAGTTCGGGGTGCGCCGCAAGGTAGGTTTCCAGCGTCGACCGATCAGCATCGTTGAGCTGACCGTCGACGTAGGCGTTCAAATCGCGTTCGCTGGGGGGCAGAGTGATCATTTCAGTATCCGCAGGGCAGGGGTGGTGATTTCGCCTTCGCTGAGCTGGCGCAAGGCCTGGCGCGCGCGCGACAAACGGGACATGACGGTGCCCACCGGGACGTCGAGGATGGCCGCCACTTCGTTATAACTCAAGCCTTCGACCGAGACCCACAGCAGCAGGGCGCGCTGTTCGGTGTTGAGCCGATCGAAGGCCTGTAATGTGGTCTGCGCGACAATCGTTCGTTCGACCGAAGGCTCGAAATGATCCTCCTTGCCGCCCGTGAATAGCTCGAGCATGCGATTGTAACGACGTGAACGGCGATGAGCGTCTAGAAATTGCCTATAAAGAATGGAGAACAGCCAGGCACGCAGATCACCTTCGGGCCTTTTGCCGTTCCACGCGGAAAGGGCTTTTTCCAGGCTCGACTGCACCAGATCATCGGCGCTGCTGTGATCGCGGGTCAGGGAGACCGCGAAACGACGCATTCGCGGCAGCAACTCTCTCAATTGATCGTCGACTTCATTCATGGGGGCTTCCAGGTCGATCAGCGGGATCGATTCAAATCGTGTGACCAGAAAGACGCACGCCCGTGCAAGTTATTCCATCGACCGAAAAATAAATATCGAGGGGTGGAATAAACCGCCTCGAGCCGCGTCCCACTTCACCTGCAAATTGCACAGAGGCCTCAGGCCCGGAGAATCATTGATGAGTGACCGTGAACCGCCACATCCCTACAAACCCCCGCTCAGTACGTCTTCACTGTTACTGCGCATGGCCGGCATCGGCGTGATCGTTCTGGTCGTTGCCGGCGCATTTGCCTACGTCAACGGCAGCCTGGACCCACAGCGACTGACGCCGGCGCGGGTCGTCGATGTCTTCGAACACAACAATGGCGTGCACCCCGGTTATCGGCGCAATCATCCGAAAGGCATTTGCGTGGCCGGCTACTTCGAGAGCACCGGCGCGGCCGCCAGCCTTTCCCGCGCAGAGGTGTTCGCCAGCGGTCGTACCCCGGTGATCGGCCGTCTCGCGCTGCCGACCGGCAATCCGTATTCGCCGGACAGCGCCGCGCCGTTGCGCAGTTTCGCGGTGCAATTCACCCAGCCCAACGGGCAGCAGTGGCGAACCGGCATGAACAGCATGCCGGTCTTCCCGGTCGGCACGCCTGAGGCGTTCATCGATCTGCAAAAGGCCACCGCGCCAGACCCGAAGACCGGCAAGCCCGATCCCGCCAAGCCGCCCGCCTTCTTCGCCGCTCACCCCGAGGCGCAGCCGTTCCTGGCGTGGGTCAAGACCGCCAAGCCTTCAGCGAGCTTCGTCACCGAGACCTACAACAGCGTCAACGCATTCGTGTTGGTAGATGCCAGCGGCAAACGTCAAGCCGTGCGCTGGAGCCTGGTGCCCGATGCGAAAGGTGACGCGCCGGCGCCGGACGCCAAGGACTACCTGCAGAAGGACCTGAGCGACAAGCTGGCCAGCGGTCCGCAACGCTGGAATCTGGTGCTGACCCTGGCCAACCCGCAGGACCCGACCAACGATGCGTCCAAGGCCTGGGCCGGCGAGCACAAGACCGTCACTGCCGGAACCCTCGTGGTGGAGGCTGACAGCGCGCAACTGGACGGCGCCTGCCGCGACATCAATTACGACCCGCTGATCCTGCCCAATGGCATCGAAGGCTCGGACGATCCGTTGCTTGCCGCGCGCTCAGCGGCCTACGCGGCGTCGTACATGCGCCGCACCCAAGAAGTCGATCAGTTGAAGGCCGAGCCTGCGCAGGAGAAACAGCCATGAATACGCCCACCACCCATTTCGCCCCCCTGGCCCGCGCCCTGCACTGGCTGATGGCACTGATGATCATTGCCATGCTGTTCATCGGTGCCGGGATGGTCGCTTCGGTTTCGCAACGTCATGAATGGCTGCTGAACCTGCACAAACCCTTGGGCATCGCCATTCTGTTGCTGGTCATCGTGCGCCTGATCGTGCGCCTCACCACCCGGACGCCGCCGTTGCCCGCCGATCTGCCGGCGGCACAGGCCCTGGCCGCGAAGCTTTCCCACTATCTGTTGTATGCGTTGATGTTTGCCATGCCGCTGATCGGCTGGGCAATGATCAGCGCTGCCGGCGATCCGGTGATGCTGAGTGAGTCGATCAGGCTGCCGTCGATCCTTGCGGCGAACGCCGATACCTTCGCGCTGCTGCGCAAGGCACATCAGTACCTGGCGTATCTGTTTTTCCTGACCATCCTGGCCCACCTTGCGGCGGCGCTGTTTCATGGCTGGGTCAGAAGAGATGAGGTGCTGGACAGCATGTTGCGAGGGAAATCCCGCGGCTGAGTGCATCGCCGGTCAACGCGGCCGCTCAGTCATGCACGCGAGCTGATCTGCCGCGTTGCCTTCATGCCGCTGGCCACGAGCGACATGAAGGCCAATGGACTGCGTTCAGCGCAGTACCGAGACCATCTGGCCCAGGGTGGTCAGCACGTCTCTGGCGAGCTGTTTCGAACGTTTGCCCGACCAGCCGGTGAGCGCGTCTGGCGCATCGTCGTTGTCCTTGAAAGGCATTTCCAGGGTCAGTGCCAGGCATTTATAGCGTTCGCCGACACTGTTGCACGCCAGGTTCATGTTGGCGTTGCCCGGCGTGGCCTTTGGATAGCCATAGCGCGTCTGGAAATCCCTGGTCAGTCCACTCAGGCGCGCGCGGAAATCCGCTTCCAGCGCCTTCTGCTGTTCGGTGTAGCCCGGATTGCCCTCGCAGGCCGCAGTGAACACGTAGGGAATTTCCTCGTCGCCGTGTACGTCGAGGAACATGTCGACGCCATACTTTTCCATCTGCTCTTTGACGAAGAACACTTCCGGGCTCAGCTCGGGTGTCGAATCCTGCCACGCGCGGTTCAGGTCCTTGCCCTGCGCATTGGTGCGCAGGTGACCGTGGAAAGAGCCGTCCGGGTTCATGTGGGGCACCAGGTACAGATCCGCTGAAGCGAGCAGGGCCTGCAACGCTGCGTCGTTTTCCTGCAGGCGCTCGATCACGCCTTCCATGAACCACTCGGCCATGTGTTCGCCCGGGTGCTGCTGGGCGATGATCCAGATCTTGCGTTTGCCGTCGGCGCCGTCCCCTTTGCGCAGCAGCGGGATATCACGGCCTTCGACGCTCTTGCCGGTGGCCAGCAGCTCGGTCCCGGCCTTGTTCAGCGCCTGATCGATCAGCCCGTCATGACGTTCGCGGCTGTAGGGCTCGAAGTAGGCGAACCACACTTGAGGCCCAGTGGGTGTCAGGTCGAAATTGAGGGCCTGGCCGTCGAAGTGGCTGGGTACGCGAAACCAGGTCTTCTGATCGTACGAAGCGACGGCGTTGTAACCGGTCCAGGCGCGGTTGTAGCTCGACTGGCTGGCGTTGGTCAGGCTGAATCCGTGGGGCTGGCCGACCTGCATGCCGTCGACCTTGAAGTGGAACCACTGAAAGTGGGCACTCTTGGTGTCCGGGCGGATGGCCAGTTGTACGCGCTTCGCGTCACTGGCGTCGAGCACCACGATGTTGCCGCTGTCGAAATCGGCGGTGATCGAAAGGGGAGTCTGAGTCACGGAGGGATCCTGAGTTTGTTAATGCCACTCACGCCATCTGGACGCCGCCGCTGCACGGCAGGACAACGTCGCTGGGCTGTTATGACGATTACTTTACACGGATCGGACGGGCAAACTGCGACAGAATGTGTTGTCTTTGGGTCACGTCAGCAGGGTGCTGAAGGCCTCGGCCGTCACCAGCAGGCTGCACAGAAACGCAGTCAGCAACAGCCAGCCGATGTAGGGCTTGCGTTTGCGTCGATGCCAGCCGCTGGCACCGAGGATGGCAGCGGGCGCAGTCAGTCTGCACCACAGTCGCTCGCTGGCCTGAAACGCACTCAGGTGGCGAGTGTCGGCGTCGAGCCAGTGGCGGAATTCAATGCGCTGGCTGGCGGTGGCCAGTGGACTTTGCAGGTGCACATACCAGCGCAGGGCTTGCGTGGTGATCACGTCATCAGCCGGACCGTCGTCGGGTTGATCGGCGCACTGCTCAAGCGTGCGCGTCATGCAGCGCTCGACGGCGTCGACGTCGGTCTCGAGCAGTTGGGCGATGGCGGTGTAGGAAAGGTTGTCGAGTCGGCTCAGCAGAAAGACTTGCTGAGTCTTGCGAGGCAGCTTCTGAATGCGTCGGCGGCAGGCATCGGTCTCCTGGCTGACGGGCATTTCGGGTTGCCGGGCGGGCAGCGGAAACAGGGTCGTGAGCTGATTAGTCATGGCGTGTCACTCGCAGGTCATCCGTGGGTCATTCGTTGGAAAGGAGTGGGGGCATCATCCGTGACGCAGGGCCGATCTTAGTGCTCATGAGATTCATTCTCAAGTGCTGCGTGGTTTTTTCTGGAAATTTTTACCGAATGTGTCGTTTTAGACCGGTTCAGCGGTTCAGTGCTCAATATACTTTTGCTATTATGCGCGCCATCGCGACGGCTGAAGTCCATCGCACCCTCTTCATTAGCCTGAAGACGCAACACCCGACCGAACCCAGACCCTTATAAGGGCACGAAAAAAAAGACCCGGCAAAAAGCCGGGTCAAAAACCGTGATTAGCCTGATGAGGAGATAATCCGGAAGCCGACCTAAGGCTTCTGGGTTACCAACCAGTCTCGCGACCGGTTGCGCTCAATAATAATCATTATCATTTGCACGTCAAATGTTTTTTCGCATTCCTGTGAAATAATTCGTCCGCCCCCCTTAGAAATCTCGAATCGCGCCCTCGTTGCACCTGCGCACACGGCCCGCGCCAGCGTCCGACGGGCTGGACAGCTACTCGATGGGCAGCTCCGTCGTTCTCTTCACCACGCTCATCGCAATGTTCGAATGCGCTTCCTGCACGTGCGGGCTTTGCAGCAGTTGATCGCGCAGAAAACGCTCGTAACTGGCGATGTCCTGCACCACGACTTTGAGCATGAAGTCCATGTCTCCAGCCATGGTGTAGCACTCCAGCACCTCGGGGAAACCGATGATCGCCTCCTCGAATTCGGTCAGATAACGCCGGCCATGGCCCGACAGCTTGACGTCGACGAAGACCGTCATGGTCAGGCCCAGTTTGGCCGGATTGAGCAGCGCGACCTTGCGCTCGATCACGCCTTCTTCTTCCAGACGATTGATTCGACGCCAGCAGGGTGACTGCGACAGTTCCACCCGCTCGGCGATCTCGGCAGCGGAGAGGGCGGCGTCATGTTGCAACAGGCGGAGGATTTTGCGATCGATGGGGCTGAGTTTGACCTGCATGAATTGACCCTTTTTTATTATTCAAACGAAACAGGCATGCAGGATATGAGCAGATTTCGGCGGATTTAGAAAGAAAAAGCCTGCGCGCCACAGGCAGTATTGGCATGTCGCCGTCGGGCTGAACCGTCTCGACGGCAAGAGGGGAGCCAGGCTCACGAGGCCGCTCTCTGCTGCATTCAAATCGCACTAATAAAAACAAAGGAGTGCCTGAATGTCTTTGGCTGATATTCGTCTGGATGATAAGTATCGACTCGCCACCGGCCATCTCTACCTGACCGGAACCCAGGCGCTGACCCGCCTGCCCATGCTGCAAAAACAACGCGACGAAGCCCGTGGTCTCGATACCGCCGGCTTCATTTCCGGCTACCGGGGCTCGCCTCTGGGCAATCTCGACAAAAGCCTCTGGGACGCGAAGGATTATCTCAAGCAAAACGCCATCCATTTCCAGCCCGGCGTCAACGAAGAGTTGGCGGCAACGGCGGTGTGGGGCAGCCAACAGGTCAATCTGTTCCCCCATGGCAAGTACGACGGCGTGTTCGCCTTGTGGTACGGCAAGGGCCCGGGCGTCGATCGATGCGGCGACGTGTTCAAGCACGGCAACTCCGCAGGCGTCGCCGAAAACGGCGGCGTGTTGATCCTCGCAGGCGACGACCATGGCTGCAAATCGTCGACCATCGCTCACCAGAGCGAACACGCATTCATTGCCTCGATGATCCCGGTGCTCAACCCGAGCAACGTTCAGGAAATCCTCGATTACGGCATCATCGGCTGGGAGTTGTCGCGCTACAGCGGTTGCTGGGTGGCGATGAAAACCATTGCTGAGAATGTCGACTCCTCAGCCGTCGTCGAAGTCGACCCACTGCGCATCCAGACGCGCATCCCCGAAGACTTTCAGTTACCCGAAGGGGGCCTGCACATCCGCTGGCCCGATCCACCGCTGGCGCAGGAAGCCCGGCTCAACACCTACAAGATCTACGCCGCCCGCGCATTCGCTCGCGCCAATCAGCTGAACAAGGTAGTGATCGATTCCCCGCAGCCAAGGCTGGGTATCATCACCACCGGCAAGTCCTATCTGGACGTGCGACAAGCGCTGGAAGAATTGGGCATCGACGAGCAGCTGTGCGCGTCGGTGGGCATCCGGGTGTTGAAGGTCGGCATGAGCTGGCCGCTGGAACCCGTTTCCGTGCACGACTTCGCCGAGGGGCTGGACGAGATTCTGGTGGTCGAGGAAAAGCGCAGCGTCATCGAAGATCAACTGACCGGCCAGCTCTACAACTGGCCCGTCGAGCAGCGTCCGCGGGTGGTAGGTGAGTTCGACGAGGCAGGGCGTTCGTTGCTGCCCAACCTGGCGGAGCTGACCCCGGCCATGATCGCCCGCGTCATCGCCAAGCGGCTGGCGCCCATTTACAGCAGCCCGAAAATCGAGGCGCGCCTGCAATTTCTCCAGGACAAGGAGAAAGCGCTGGCCGCGCCATTGTTCAAGACCCAGCGTACGCCGCATTTCTGCTCCGGCTGCCCGCACAACAGTTCGACCAAAGTCCCCGAAGGAAGCCGCGCGCTTGCCGGAATCGGCTGCCATTACATGACCATCTGGATGGACCGGGAAACCGACACCTTTACCCAGATGGGCGGCGAGGGCGTGACCTGGATCGGGCAGGCGCCGTTTACCCGCACGCCTCACGTGTTTCAGAACCTGGGCGACGGCACGTACTTCCACTCCGGTCATCTGGCGCTGCGGGCGGCGGTGGCGTCCGGCGTCAACATCACTTACAAGATTCTCTACAACGACGCCGTCGCGATGACCGGCGGCCAGCCGATCGACGGCGTGCTGCGGGTCGACCAGCTCAGTCGCCAGGTCTTCAACGAAGGCGTGCAGCGCATCGCGCTGGTGTCGGATGATCCGGACAAATACCCGAGCCGGGATCAGTTCGCGCCGATCACCACCTTTCACCATCGACGTGATCTGGACAGCGTTCAGCGCGAGTTGCGCGAGTTCGAGGGCGTGTCGGTGATCATCTACGATCAGACCTGCGCCACCGAGAAGCGCCGTCGGCGCAAGCGCGGCACGATGGTCGATCTGGACAAGCGCGCAGTCATCAACCCGGCCGTGTGTGAAGGCTGCGGCGACTGTGGGGCGAAGTCCGGTTGCCTGTCGATCCTGCCCAAAGAAACCGCCGAAGGGCGCAAGCGCGAGATCGACCAGAGTGCCTGCAACAAGGATTTCAGCTGCGTCGAGGGATTCTGTCCCAGTTTCGTCACCGTTCACGGCGGCACGCTGCGCAAGCCTGCGCTGCCTGACCGCGAGCAGGCGTTCGCGCAGTTGCCCGAGCCAACCCTGCCAAGCCTCGATCGTCCGTTCAATATTCTTCTGCCAGGCGTAGGCGGCACGGGTGTGACCACCGTCGGCGCGATGCTCGGTTATGCCGCGAACCTGGAAGGTAAGGGCTGCAGCGTCCTGGACCAGGCCGGACTGGCGCAGAAGTTCGGGCCAGTGGTCAGCCATATTCGTATCGCCGCGCGTCAGGAAGACCTGTTTGCGGTGCGCATCGCGGCGGGTGAAGCGCACTTGCTGCTGGGGTGCGATCTGCTGGTGGCCTCGGGGCCGGATGCCATTGCCAAGCTCAGTAGCGAAAAATCCTACGCCGTCGTGAACAGCCAGCAGACGCCGACTGCGGAGTTCACCCGCAACCCCGACGCCGAATTCCCGGCAGAAGCCATGATGCAGACGATTCGCGAAGCCGTTGGCGAGCAGAAAACCCACTTCGTCCAGGCCACTGATCTGGCGACCCGATTGATGGGCGACAGCATTGCCAGCAACCTGTTCATGCTCGGTTACGCGTTCCAGCTCGGCTTGATCCCGTTGACCAGCGCAGCCATCGAGAAAGCCATCGAGCTAAACGGTGTTGCCGTCAGCCTCAACCAGCAAGCGTTCCTGTGGGGGCGTCGCGCCGCGTTCGATCTGCCAGCGGTTCAGGCGGCGGCGTATCCGCAGGCAGCGCCTGCCGAGCCACCTGTAACGCTGACCTTGCAGGAGCGCCTTGAGAAAAACAGTCAAGCGCTCACTGAATATCAGAACCTGGCCTACGCCGAACGGTACCTGGCGCTGGTGTACAAGGTGTGTGAGGCCGAGGCGCGGCTCTTCCCCGACGATCAACCGGCGTTGACCGAAGCGGTGGCGTTCAATTACTTCAAGCTGCTGGCCTACAAGGACGAGTACGAGGTGGCGCGGCTGTACAGCAACGGCGACTTCACCCGACAGCTACAGGCACAGTTCGAAGGCGACTACCGGCTGGAATTCCACCTGGCGCCTTCCTGGCTGGCCGCGCGCGACCCGCACACCGGCGTGCCGCGCAAGCGCAGTTTCGGGCCCTGGATGCTGAAAGCGTTCGACGTACTGGCCAGGTTCAGATTCCTGCGCGGCACGGCCTTCGATCCGTTTGGCCGCAGTCTTGAACGTCGTCAGGAGCGTGAGTCGATCGACCACTATGTCGCGGACGTCGAGCTGATCCTGAGCCACCTGAACGCTGGCAATCGTCATACTGCGTTGAGTCTGGCGCGTCTGCCCGAGCGCATCCGCGGTTACGGACACGTGAAGGAAAGCGCGATGCAGGCCGCAGCGCTGCAGGCGGCGCGCATGCGTCAGAGCCTGATCAGCGGCAAGATTGAGCTGCCGAAGCTGTATGAAGTGGCGGCTTGAAAGGCGAAGGAGGTGAGGGCCGTTGATCCTCACCTTTACGTCAATTGGGTGAGCTTGCTATCGGTGCTCGCGAACAGCGTCGTACCTCCGCGGATGATCCAGCGTCTGGAAATCAGTCTTCGCGAGCAAGCTCACTCCTACAGGTTTGGAGTCTGGCCGGAGAATTTGGTAATGCCTGGAGATCCGAGTGGGAGTGAACCAACTGTCTTCCACGCTGGATTCGATCAGCGCGTAATCCCCGGCGCCTTCCAGGCTTAAGCCGGTCCTACGAAAAACTTGCAGTGTCTGTAGGACCGGCTTCAGCCGGGAAGAGGCCGGTGCAGGCTGTAGAGCTGCAGCGTCTGGAAATCAGTCTTCGCGAGCAAGCTCACTCCTACAGGTTTTATGGCCGAACTCGATAGCAGTCGGCGCCGCATTACCATGCAGGAGCGCGCTTGCTATGGGCCGCACTCGGACGATCGGCTGCGCAGAAGTCGCAAAACCAACCATCGCGGTGTGCCTGACACACCGCATACACCTGGTTTACTGTTCAATCATCCCGGGTCAGTACTTCCAGCAGTTCAATTTCGAAGATCAGATTCGAGTTGGGTTTGATGTGGGCGCCCATCGAGCGTTCGCCGTAGGCCAGGTGGGCCGGGACGAGGAGCTTGCGCGTGCCGCCGGCCTTCATCCCCATCAATCCTTGATCCCACCCTTTGATCACCCGGCCAGTGCCGATCACGCATTGAAACGGCTTGCCGCGCTCCCATGAGGAATCGAACACCGTGCCGTCTTCCAGCGTTCCGGTGTACTGGGTAGTGATCAGCGCGCCCTTGACCGCCGCTTTGCCGGTGCCTTCCTGCAGGTCGATGATGTGAAGTTCGTCGTTCATGTCCGGTGTCCATTGCTGCGTCGTTTGTCAGGCGGCGATGCTAGTGGGCGACAGGGTCGCTGGCAATGCGCTTCCCGCCGAGACGCAGATCCAGGCCAAAAAAAACGGCGCGCCTGTTGAAGGGCGCGCCGTTTTTCATTTCAGCGGTTCAGGGCGTCATCAGGCGATGACGTCGCTGCTCCACTCGCCGTTGACCAGGCGCTTTAGGCCCAGTGGGTTGGCGTTTTGCAGCGCGGCCGGCAGCAGGCTGTCCGGGTAGTTCTGGTAGCAGACCGGACGCAGAAAGCGGTCGATTGCCAGGGTGCCGACGGACGTGCCGCGAGCATCGGAGGTTGCCGGGTATGGGCCGCCGTGAACCATCGCGTCGGACACTTCCACGCCGGTCGGGTAGCCGTTGACCAGGATGCGGCCAACTTTCTCTTCCAGCACCGGCACCAGCCACTGATATTTCTGCAGGTCAGCGGTTTCGCCGATCAGGGTCGCGGTCAACTGGCCGCGCAGCGCCTGCAGTGCCGCTTTCAGCTCTGCGTCGTCCGCGACTTCGATCAACAGTGTGGTCGGACCGAACACTTCTTCCTGCAACAGCTCATCGCCGTTGAGCAGCATGCTGACATCAGCCTTGAACAGCTGCGCCTGAGCCTGTTTGCCTTCCTGCGGTTTGCCCGCCAGGTGGGTCACGCTCGGGTGTGCCAACAGTTTCTGCACGCCTTTGCTGTAGCTGCGCAGGCCGCCTTCGTTGAGCATGGTCTGCGGCGCCTGGCCACCCATGTGCTCTTTCAGCTGTTCGGTGAACGCGGTCAGGGCAGGGGAACGGATGCCGATCACGACGCCCGGGTTGGTGCAGAACTGACCCGCACCCATCACCACCGAAGCCGCCAGTTCGCCGGCGATTGCAGCGCCGCGAGCCGTCAGCGCGCCCGGCAGCAGCACGACCGGGTTGATGCTGGACATTTCAGCGAACACCGGAATCGGCTGTGGACGCTCGGCAGCCAGTTTGCACAGGGCGTTACCGCCGTGCAGCGAACCGGTGAAGCCGACGCCTTGAATGGCCGGATGCTTGACCAGACCTTCACCCACGCCGCTGCCGAAGATCATGTTGAACACGCCTTTTGGCATGCCGGTTTTTTCGGCGGCACGAACGATGGCCTGACCGACCAGGTCAGCGGTGGCCATGTGGCCGCTGTGAGCCTTGACCACGACCGGGCAGCCAGCGGCGAGTGCCGAAGCGGTGTCGCCGCCTGCGGTGGAGAAGGCCAGCGGGAAGTTGCTCGCACCGAACACCGCGATTGGGCCGACGCCGATGCGGTACTGACGCAGATCCACGCGTGGCAGCGGTTTACGCTCAGGCAGCGCCTGGTCGATACGTGCACCAAGGAAGTCACCGCGACGCAGGACTTTGGCGAACAGACGCATCTGGCCGCTGGTACGGCCGCGTTCACCCTGAATACGACCGGCCGGCAGCGCAGTCTCCTGGCACACCAGTGCTACGAAATCATCGCCCAGCGCGTCGAGTTCATCGGCGATGGCGTCGAGGAATTCAGCGCGGCGTGCCGGGCTCAGTTGACGGTATTCGAGGAAGGCTTCTTTAGCGGCCAGCGCGGCGGCGTCGATTTCCGCGTCGGTGGCCTGGTGGAATGCATAGGGCAGGGCTTCGCCAGTCGTGGCATCGAGGCTTTTGTGGCGTGCTTCGCCGAGGCCGCTGCGGGCGCCGCCGATGAAGTTCTGGCCGAGAACGTTAGGCATCTGCTTCTCCTGTTATTTTTGGGGCGAATCGATCAGGCGTTGACGCCTGACAAGGAATTCGGGGTTGCATGAAGCATGGCGACGATAACGCCGGAGGCTTATCGAAAGTTGACAGTCATCATACAACTGCATTTTTTTACCCGCAAGGCGCGAGGGCGCAGCCGGTCAAATCGCCAGGTGCTGGCGCGGGCAAAGATTGCTGGCAAGCACGACGCGTGCTTCGCCAGCAACTAGCTGAAGAGCGAGACAACTGCTGTCTCAGGCGTTGGGCTCGTCGGTGTTGATGTAAGGCGGCACCTTCGCCAGTGGCAGTCGACGCGCCTGCTCGATGCTGATGCCCGGCCGTTCGGGCAGCGGCTCAAGCTTCTGCGGTTGGCCGGTTTTCAGCGCCCGCTCGACCGCTTCCACCACTCGCACGTCCCGCCAACCTTCGTCGCCGTCCGGCTCGGGTTCGCGGTCCTGAAGGATGCAGTCGGAGAAATACTGGGTTTCCCCACCGAACTGATCCACCACTGGATGGCTGTGCTCGGTGGTCTTGCCGTCGATGATCGCGCGGTAACCGATTGCCACACCTTCGCCGAAGCCGAAGCAAGGCGAGGCTTCGAACTCGCCGCCGGTGCCGATCAACTGGAATCGTTCGGTAGCCGGCAAGCTGTAGCTGACGGTGAAGGTCGCCAGACGTTCCTGCGCGAAACGCAAGGTCACGTTGACGGTGTCGTATGTGTTGATCTCGCGCCCCGGCGTCTTGATACCGACCGCGTGCACTTCCAGTGGCTCGGCGGCGAACAGATTGCGCACCGCGTTGATTGGATAGGGCCCCATGTCCGCCACCGGACCTGCGTCGAAGCCGCTCTGCATCCGGTGGTTGGCCGGATCGGTGGTCTGCGCGAACGTTGCGGTGAACAACCGCGGCTCGCCAATCTCGCCAGCGCGTACACGGTGGACCATTTCCACAGTGCCCGGCTCGAAATGCAGGCGGTAGGCGACCATCAGTTTCGCGCCGGAGCGTTTCGCCGCTTCGGCGATGGCCAGGCAGTCTTCCTCGTTGGCCGCCATGGGCTTCTCCAACAGCACATGAATGCCGGCTTCAAGCGCCGGGACGGCGAATTCGCGATGGCGGAAGTTGGGCGTGGCGAGGTAGATCGCGTCGATCTCACCGGAGCGCAGCAGCGTGTCGAATTCGTCGTAGTGGTAACTCTTGAGGTCATACAGTGCGGCAAGCTCGTCGGCCTTCACGGGGTCGCCGGTCACCAGCGCGGTCATCACCGAGTTGTCGGTTTGCTCCAGCCCCGGCATGAACGCGCCTTGGGAAATCCAGCCCCCGGCGACGACTGCGTAGCGGATTTTGCCGTTTGAATCTGGCATTGAATGGCCCTCCATTGTGTTGCGGACGGTTTGTCCGGCGCCTGTGTAGTCGGCAGGTGAGGGCGACAGAAGTTCCATCCCATGCACTGGCGGCGTGCAATGGCCTGGCAATCTTCCGCCAGATTGGCTATTGGGAGCGCCTTGGTCGCAGGCCTACTCTGAGCGCCTGTTTTCGGATGCGAGTCTGGCCATGCGGCCTCCACTGGATGTTCATCAGGCGTCACCGGGTGCAATGAAGGCAATGCAGGCGCTGGAGCAGGCGGTCAATCGCTTGCCTCTGGCGCCCTCGCTGATGTTGTTGGTCAAACTGCGGGTGTCGCAGCTCAATGGCTGCGCCGGCTCGGTCGAGCGCTACAGTCAGGACGCCTGTCTACAGGGAGAGTCCGAGCGCCGGCTGTATGCCGTGTCGGTCTGGCGAGACTCGCCGCTGTTCGACGCGCGCGAACGGGCTGCGTTGAACTGGAGTGAAAGTGTCACCCGGATCGCTTCCACCCATGCGCCTGACGCGGACTATGCCTGGCTCTGCGAGCACTTCAGTGAGGGCGAGCGCGTCGACCTCACCCTGCTGATCGCCACGATCAACAGCGTGAACCGGTTGAGCGTCAGTCTGCGTCGTTGAGCCCGCCGCGCGGTGGCAGCGGCTGGTCCTGGCCGTCGAGCTGGACCAGCAGATCGCGCACCCGGTCCAGCGCCGGATCGATGTCCAGCGTTTCGATGGCGCCGAAGCCGACGATCAACCCGTCCCGTGGCGCGACGTCGCAGTAAAAGCCCCGCAGAGGGTACAGACCCACCTCGACCTTGCGCGCCAGCTCGACCAGCAGGGCCAGATTGATCGGCACCTTGAACATGACCGCCATGTGGAAACCTGCCGTGCTTGGAATCGCCTCCATCCAGGGCGACAGATCGCCGGCCAGCCGCGCCAGGATTCGCTCACGACGACCGGCGTAAATGCTGTGGCTGCGGCGGATGTGCTTGTTCAACAGGCCTTCGCTGATGAATTTGGTCAGCGCCCATTGTGGCAGCGTGCTGGTGTGCCAGTCAGTCAGTTGCTTGGCCTTGATCACCGCCTCGCGGATCGCCTGGGGAAGCACCGCGTAACCCAGGCGCAGCTCCGGCAGAAGTGTTTTGGAGAACGTGCCGACATACGCGACCACGCCGTGCTCGTCCATGCTTTGCAAGGAGTCAGTGGGCCGGCCTTCGTAGCGGAATTCGCTGTCGTAATCATCCTCGATGATGATCGCGCCGATCCGCCGCGCCTTGTCCAGCAACGCCTGCCGACGGGCCACGCTCATGGGCATGCCCAGCGGCATCTGATGGGACGGCGTGACGTAGATGGCGTGAGCGTTGTCGGGGATTTCGTCGACGAGGATGCCTTCGCTGTCGACCGGCACACTGGCAACCTTTGCGCCTTGTGCGGCAAACAGCAGGCGGGCCGGCGTGTAGCCGGGGTCTTCCACGGCAACGGTGCAGCCGGGCGCGATCAACACCCGGGCGATGACGTCCAGCGCCTGCTGCGCGCCGTTGCACACCACCAGATCATCGGCCACGCATTTGACCCCGCGAGCGAACGCGATGTGGCCGGCGATGGCGCTGCGCAGGGCGGCCAGTCCCTCAGGCTGGCTGTAAAACCCGCGAGCGCCTGTCATCTGGCGCAGCGCGTAGTGGGTGCAGCGGCGCCACTCGTCATGGGGGAATTGCGTCTTGGCCGTCGCGCCGCCGATGAAGTCGCAGCGCAGCGTGCCTTCCAGCGTCGGGTGGCGCAGTGGCAGGACGATGTTCTGCCATTTGTTCACCACCTCGATACTGGCCAGATCCGACACCTGCTGCGGGCGCGGGCGGGGCGCGGTGAGGGTGTTGACGAACGTGCCACTGCCGACCTTGCCCACCAGATAATTCTCGTACGTGAGCCGGCTGTAAGTGTCGGAAATGGTCTTGCGCGACAGGCCCAACTGGGCGGCGAGCAAACGGCTGGGTGGCAGCTGCACACCCGCGGCCAGGCGGCCGGATTCGATGCTGTCGCGCAGCTGTTCATACACTTGATTCGCCAGATCCTTGCGGCCCTGGATGACGATATGAAGTTCCACGTAAACCCCTGAGCGCCATGACCGGCGACGATGCACGATCACAAATTCTAGCCAGCGGCCCAGGCGGCGGTACAGCTGCGTGCGAAAAAAACCGGGAATTGGTCTGCCGATTGGTCCGGCGCTATTACGCCGTATTGGCTATCGCCTGAAAGCGGCATTGGGCCCAGCATGCAAGCGTGCATTTGCGTCGTTGAGGAATTTTCAGTGCAGCCACGGCTCGACTATTACACCGCATCTCCCGGTGCGCTGAAGGCGCTCATGCTGCTCGAAGCGGCGAACTTCGACTTGTGTATCGACAAGCCTCTCATGGAGCTGATCAAACTGCGCGTCTCCCAGCTCAACGACTGCGCGTTCTGCGCCGACCTGCACGCGACCGAAGCGCGCCGACAGGGTGAAAGCGACCGGCGCCTGCATGGTCTGGTGGTCTGGCGCACATCGACATTGTTCAGTGAGCGCGAGCGCACCGCGCTGGCGTGGTGTGAATCGGTGACGCTGCTCGAACGTCCAGATCAATCCGATGCCGCGTACGCTCAGCTTTGCGCGCATTTCTCGCCCCGCGAAGTCGTGGACCTGACGGTGGGCATCGCCACCATCAATTGCTGGAACCGCATGGCAATTGCGTTTCGCAAACAGCCGTCGCCGTGACGGCGTGCAAAAAACTGACCCTTTCGACATGTTTGCCTCTCGGCCATCGGCAAAACCCTGCGATCCCGTTATCCTGCGCGCTGTTTTTTGTAACGCATCGTTAACCGGATTGAAGGACCGACAGACATGGAGTTCACCAGCGGCTTTTTACTGAGCCTTTCCTTGTGCCTGGACATCGGCGTGGCGAATATCGCAATGATCACGCTGGCGATGCAGCGCGGCTATCTGCAAGGCTTCTGGCTGGGATTGGGGTCGTGCTTCGGTGACCTGTTTTATGCCGTGCTGGCCATGGCCGGGATGACCGTTCTGCTGCAATACGAATGGGTGCGCTGGGGATTGTGGCTGGGCGGCTCGGCGATCCTCGTCGGCTTTGCCGTGAAAATGGTCGTTGCGGCGCTGAGCAGTCACGCCAGCCTCGCCATGGCCGGCGAAGAAAATGCCCGCTCGGGTCTGCGGGAGTTTTCCCGCGGAGTGTTCCTGGCCGTGTCTTCACCCACCGCGATTCTCTGGTTCGCGGCCGTGGGCGGCACGCTGATTTCCCGCGCGGGCGGGCATGGCACCCTGAGCACGACACTGTTCCTGCTCGGCTTTTTCTTCGCGGGCGTGGCCTGGTGCGTGTTCATCTGTTTTGCCGCCAGTCACGGCGGTCGACTGCTGGGCGACAAGCTGCTGCGCTATTCGTACTGGGTCTCGGCGGCGATCTTCTGCTACTTCGCGATCTACGTGATCCTCTCCGGTTATCAGGAATTCATCGTCAACGCCGCACGCGGCTGACGCCCTGAACGCAGCCACGCCTGCGGCTGCCACGAAATCTGCGCTTACCGCTCTTCATGCAACGAACGTTTGGGCCTGTGCACGCTCATAGACTTAAGCAACGGCGTAGACAGGATCGTCCCGGCCCGCGAAGCCGCCGCCCGGGCGACCTCTCCAATCCTCTTGAAGACGGAACCCTGGATCCTATGACCACCCCGGACAAGCAGTATGTGGAATGGCTGGTTGAGCAATCGATGCTCCATGCCGCCCAGCAACGCGCAAAACTTTATGGTGGCCAGGGCCGGCTCTGGCAACGGCCTTACGCTCAGGCCCGGCCACGGGACGCTTCGGCGATCGCTTCGGTCTGGTTCACCGCTTATCCCGCCTCGATCATCACCCGCGAAGACGGCTCGGTGCTTGAGGCTCTGGGCGATGAAAAACTCTGGCACGCGCTCTCGGAAATCGGCATTCAGGGCATTCATAACGGGCCTCTGAAGGCGTCCGGCGGCCTTAAGGGGCGTCAGCGCACGCCGAGCATTGACGGAAATTTCGACCGCATCAGTTTCGAAGTGGATGCCGATCTGGGCACCGATGCGCAGTTTCTCAACCTCAGCCGTATCGCCGCCGCGCATAACGCCGTGATCGTCGACGACGTGATCCCGTCGCACACCGGCAAAGGCGCGGATTTTCGTCTGGCCGAGCTCGCTTATGAGCAATACCCCGGCTTGTACCACATGGTCGAAATCAAAGAGGAAGACTGGCCGCTGCTGCCTGAAGTGCCGCCAGGGCGCGACGCGATCAACCTGCCGCCGGCGACGGTGGATGCGCTGCGGGACAAGCATTACATCGTCGGTCAGTTGCAGCGGGTGATTTTCTTCGAGCCCGGTGTCAAGGAAACCGACTGGAGCGCCACGCCGGTGATTACCGGCGTTGACGGCAAGGACCGGCGCTGGGTGTACCTGCATTATTTCAAGGAAGGTCAGCCTTCGCTCAACTGGTTGGACCCCAGCTTTGCCGCGCAGCAGATGATCATCGGCGATGCACTGCATGCGATCGATGTGATGGGCGCGCGGGTGCTGCGCCTCGATGCCAACGGCTTCCTCGGCGTGGAGCGCAAGGCGGACGGCACGGCGTGGTCGGAAAGTCATCCGCTGTCGATTACCGGCAACCAGTTGCTGGCCGGCGCGATTCGCAAGGCGGGCGGGTTCAGTTTTCAGGAACTCAACCTGACCATCGATGACATTGCTGCAATGTCCCATGGCGGCGCCGATCTGTCGTATGACTTCATCACGCGCCCGGCCTACCAGCATGCGTTGCTCACCGGCCGGACCGAATTTCTGCGGCTGATGCTGCGTCAGGTGCATGACTTCGGCATCGACCCGGCGTCGCTGATTCACGCTTTGCAGAACCACGATGAGCTGACTCTGGAACTGGTGCATTTCTGGACGCTGCACGCCCACGATCAGTACCTGTACATGGGGCAGACCTTTCCCGGCAACATTCTGCGTGAGCACATCCGCGAAGAAATGTATGAGCGCCTGGCCGGCGAGCACGCGCCGTACAACCTCAAGTTCGTCACCAACGGCGTGTCGTGCACCACCGCCAGCATCATCACCGCTGCGCTGGGCATTCGTGACCTGGACGCCATCACCGATGCCGACGTCGACACCATTCGCCACATTCATCTGCTGCTGGTGATGTTCAATGCCATGCAGCCGGGCGTATTCGCGCTGTCGGGTTGGGACCTGGTGGGCGCATTGCCGCTCCCGGCCGAACAGGTGGCCCATCTGATGGGCGACGGCGACACGCGCTGGATTCACCGGGGTGCCTACGATCTGGTGGACCTGGACCCTGACAACGAGGTGTCGGCGGGCGGCATGCCGCGCGCGAAAACCTTGTACGGCAGCCTGATCGAGCAGTTGCAGCGCCCGGATTCCTTCGCGTCGCAGCTGAAGAAAATTCTCGCCGTGCGTCGCGCCTACGACATCGCGGCCAGTCGCCAGATCATGATCCCGGACGTCGAACATCCGGGCCTGTTGATCATGGTTCACGAACTGCCTGCAGGGAAGGGCACGCAGATCACGGCGCTCAACTTCAGTGCCGAACCTATCGTCGAAACCCTGCATCTGCCGGGGATTGCACCGGGTCCGGTGGTCGACATCATCAACGAGCGCGTCGAAGGCGATCTGACCGAGGAAGGCGAATTCACCATCACACTGGACGCCTACGAAGGCCTGGCGCTGCGGGTCGTCAGCATGGTGGCGCCGATGATGTAAAACGGCGCGCTGTCCTTTGCTTTGTGGGTTCCGCACCGGCGGTGCCCACAGGCTCAGGCGGCATTCGGATACGAGTCTCGATTACCACGCTTCACGCTCCGGGCTTCACTCACTGAACACTGCAACCCTTTGTTGGAACACTGCCCTTTGTCTATCGCTCAGCCCGTCAAAACCCCCACGTTGATTCACCTCTGGAGCTACCGCCTGACGTTTCTGTTATCCGGCATGGCGCTGGGCGCGTGGGCGCCGTTGGTGCCTTACGCCCGCGACCGGGCGGGCGTCGGCGAGGCCGAACTGGGGCTGCTGCTGTTGTGCTTCGGACTGGGTTCGCTGCTGGCCATGCCACTGGCCGGCATGATGACCACGCGCAAGGGTTGCCGGTTTGTCGCCCTGGTCGGTGGCACGCTGATTTGCTGCATGCTGCCGTTGCTGGCGAGTCTGTCGTCCTTCGCAGGCCTCGCATTGGCCCTGGCTGTGTTCGGTGCCGGCCTTGGCAGCATTGACGTAGCCATGAACGTGCAGGGCCTGATGGTCGAACAGGACCATGGACGACCGCTGATGTCGGGATTCCATGGGCTGTTCAGTCTGGGCGGCATCACCAGTGCGCTGCTGATGAGCCTGTTGCTGTGGGCCGGGGCGACGCCGCTGTTGTCGGTCTGTGTGGTGGTGGCGATTGTGGCCGGATTGCTCCTCTGGCACGCCCGGCACCTGTTGCCCTATGGCGCTGATGATCCCGCAGCGCCGGTGGCGCGTCCGACCGGAAAAGTGCTGGTGGTGGGTCTGCTGTGCTTCGTCGCGTTGTTGGTTGAAGGCGCCATGCTGGACTGGAGCGCGCTGTTTCTGAGGACCGCGCATCAGGTCGATCCGCGCATTGCAGGAGGCGCGTTCGCGGTGTTTTCACTGACCATGGCCGCCGGGCGTTTCTGTGGCGACACCCTGCGGCGTCGCTTCGGCGCGGTGCGGGTGCTGGTGATCGGCGGCCTGTTGGTGATGGTCGGATTCGCCATGGCGATCCTGCTCGAATCGCCGCCCTTGTTCCTGCTGGGCTTCGCGCTGATCGGCATCGGTTTGTCCAACACCTTTCCGGTGTACTGCTCGGTAGTGGGCGCGCAAACCGCCATGCCGCCGGGGCTGGCGATTGCCACCATCACCGCGATCGGTTACTCGGGGATTTTGCTGGGGCCGGCGTTGATAGGGTTCGCCGCACACGCGACGGGGCTGCGCGTGGCATTGCTGTGCGTGGGAACGCTGATGCTCGCGCAAGTGCTGACCGCGCGATGCCTGGCGAAAGTCTGACGGCATTATCGCTTTGATCGATGTTGATCATTGATCGACTCAAGTTCTGAATTTCTCGCGCAAGGCTCAGGATTGCACCACACCCACTGAGCCGCGCTGCGGAGAAAACCCATGACTGTTCGAATTGCCGCCCTGTTTGCACTGGTCGCCGCCCTGGCCGGTTGCGCCGTTCCTGGCGCTCCGCGCTATTCCGACGTGCAGGACGGCCAGTTCCGGACTGCCAAACCCACCTCTGCAGTTACCCTCAAACACACCCAGACCGTCGGCGTGATCTTCACGGAAAATACCGTCGCCAACCTGGCCTACATGGAACGATACAACGCAGCCGCCCAGACGGGCATCGCGGCGAAGCTGACCGATAGCCGTATCAGCGAGGCCTATGTCAACAGCTCCGATCCGGAGCTTGCGATCAACTGGTTCGCCGAATCGCTGGAGAAGCAGTTCGCGACAGTGGAGTTCTACGAAAACCTGGACGACGTCCTCGCTGCCCGTCCGGACGTCATCGTCCTGCTGGACACCCGCAGCAAACTGATCACCGAACGCAGCGCCGATGTCCAGGCCAGCATTACCGCGGAATTCTTCGACGGCGATTTCAAGTTCATCGGCAAAGCCGAGGGCAGCGACGCGCGCTCCATGTCTCCGATCTGGGCACACACCAAACGCGCTCCGGAAATCGCCGAACAGATCAACCAGCAGCGAGAAGTTCAGATCAACGCCCTGCATAAATTCGATGCATCGCTGGAGTCGTTGATCAAGGCAGAGTCGTGATACAGGCGTTACAGGACTGTGCGTGGACTTGAGGGCTGTCTAAAGCCCGCCATGCTGGAAGTGAGTCGACGCCTTCCCGGCTGAAGCCGGTCCTACGAAGCTTGCGGCGTCTCTAGGACCGGCTTTAGCCGGGAAGAGGCCGGTGCATGCTGTGGTTATGCAGCGGCTGGAAATCAGCCTCGCGAGCAAGCTCGCTCCCACGGGATTTGTGTCTGGTCAGAGAGCCCGGGGATGTCCGGAGATCTTTGTGGGAGTGAGCCGACGCCTTCCCGGCTAAAGCCGGTCCTACGAAGCTTGCGGCGTCTGCAGGACCGGCTTTAGCCGGGAAGAGGCCGGTGCATGCTGTGGACATGCAGTGGCTGGAAATCAGCCTCGCGAGCAAGCTCGCTCCCACGGGATTTGTGTCTGGTCGGAGAGCCCGGGGATGTCCGGAGATCTTTGTGCGAGTGAGCCGACGCCTTCCCAGCTAAAGCCGGTCCTACGAAGCTTGCGGCGTCTGTAGGACCGGCTTTAGCCGGGAAGAGGCCGGTGCATGCTGTGGACATGCAGTGGCTG
>NZ_JARVSK010000029.1:0-24971 GCF_030209235.1 Pseudomonas sp. efr-133-TYG-103a | reverse complement strand
AATTCCAGAACCCCATTTGCGAAAGCAGATGGGGTTTTGTTTTGCGCGTGAAAAATCTGCGGCACCGTTAAAAATTCCACCTACAAAAAAACCACCCGAAGGTGGTTCTTTTACTTCATCGCCGATCA
This sequence comes from Pseudomonas sp. efr-133-TYG-103a, assembly GCF_030209235.1. NCBI lineage: Bacteria > Pseudomonadati > Pseudomonadota > Gammaproteobacteria > Pseudomonadales > Pseudomonadaceae > Pseudomonas > Pseudomonas sp. efr-133-TYG-103a. The sequence goes on along the minus strand of NZ_JARVSK010000029.1, from coordinate 24,843 downwards.
GTCTCCACGATACACGCAACCGCTTGTACATGTCTCGTGGATACGGATGGCCGACAGTTCGGGTAACAGCGGCTTCAGTTCATTCCAGATCCATTTCACCAGCACTTCACTGGTCGGGTTCTCCAGACCGGGAATGTCATTCAAATAGTTATGGTCCAGGCGCTCGTACAGAGGCTTGAAGATGGTTTTGATTTCTGAAAAATCACGAATCCATCCGGTATGAGGGTCGGGTTCGCCTTGAAGGTAAATGGCAATACGGAACGAGTGACCGTGCAAACGCCCACACTTGTGGCCTTCCGGTACGTGGGGGAGGCGATGGGCGGATTCGAACGTAAATTCTTTAAAAATTTCCACGATGTGAACCTTAAAAAGTGGCGATCGCCAGAGCGATAAATGCAGAGTGCGAGTTTACCAGCAATGGTTTCCCAAGGGACAGGCGGAACCTGACCGCCTGGTTAAACCAATGGCTGAAGCCGTTCTGCCAATCGGCCGGTATCCACCAGCTCCACAAACTCATCCCCCAGTCGCTGGCTGTTTGCCATTGCGGTGCGCCAATAACGCTGGCGTTCTGCGTCTTTACCCATAAACCGCTTGAAGTCGCTTCGATCAGGTAGCTTTCCAAACGGCAAGGTCGACAGGTATTCACGAGAAGGCGCTAGCAGCAATACATCCTGCAGGCGGTTCAAGTCGCCTCGACGCCAAGGCAGGGCTTTGTCGAACCAGCCCGGTATGATTTTGTCGGTGAAGTGCGGATACAGCACGATGTCGCTGCCGCTGTACGGCAGATCGAGGTGGTAATCCAGAAGTCCCCCGTCCCGGAAGGTGCCGGGTCCGACGCCCGGGATGTCCATCACGCCCTGCATGACCATGGGAATGGAGCCCGACGCCAACAGCGCCTGACGCAAGTTTGACGTTTCCAGATGCAGACACCGTGAAGGGAAGTCGGTCAATGCCAGCAGGGGAGGGGCACGACGCGCATCGTGGAGGATCAGGCGCTCAAAATGCCTCGAAAGCCGGTCGCGGCCCAAAAGGTTGCTGGCGATGACCGAAGACAATCCCAACCCCAGTCCACGTCGATCATCCTGCGCAAGCAGCCCGTGACTTTTCACGATCATGATATTCAGGCGATAGTGGGGGTTGCTGAGCACGTTCGCATCGCGCCCTTGCAACAAATCATCGAGCATCTTGACGCAGCTCTGACTCACCTGTGCCATGGTCACGCCTTTGGCAAAGCTCTGCTCGTTATAAAGCTGGCCGAGCAACTTGAGGCCTTCGACAGGATCAGGCAGACAGGCGCTTGCGAAACGCCACGAGCCGATCGACGCGCCGATCAGCGAGCGTTCGCGTTTGGCGCGGGGAAGCCATTCGCCAAACAGCGCCAGGTCCAGTCCCTGAATACCTAGTGCCTTGGGGCCACCCGCGGCGCCGGGAATGATGCCGACGTCTTGCGGAGCAAGGCCCTGATCACGAATGCGGGCGATGGCTCTTTTGCCGGCCTTTATCGTGAGCGCCGGCGTTTTGATGTGAATGGCGCTCATGGATGCTCCTTGGAGGACGGCGCAAAGTGAATGATCTGAAGAGCCGGGGCAGCGGCAAGTGGTGATGGCACCTAGCCAGATAAATTCAGTTTTAATTAAGTTCGTGCGTTTATCGTAAAGGTCGTAAACATTACTACGAGAACGGAGAACCACGATGAAAACGTTAACTGCTATTTTCGCTGCATCTGCCCTTACTGTTGCGGCCGGTTACGCTCAGGCGCGGGATCTTGGTCCCGATGAGGCGCTGCGTCTGCGCGATGCAGGTACTATTCAGTCTTTCGAAAAACTCAACGCCGCGGCGCTGGCCAAGCACCCCAAAGCGAACATCACCGAGACCGAGCTGGAAGAGGAATATGGCAAATACGTTTACCAGGTTGAGCTGCGCGACCCGCAAGGCGTCGAGTGGGATGTCAAGATCGATGCGGTCAGCAGCCAGATCCTCAAAGATCATCAGGACACCTGATGATCGCCAGTAAGCGCCCCGGCACGTGTGCCGTTCACTGTTTGCTGGCAACCTGCGCCGTCATGTTCTCCATGATGTGCGCGGCGCGGGACCTGGATCAGGATGAGGCGCTGGAATTGCGCAGGCAGGGCGTCATCCTGCCCCTGGAGCAATTCATCGAACAGGCACTGGGGCGCTATCCCGGTTCAAAGCTCCTGGAAGCGGAGCTGGAAGAAAAGCATGACGTACTGGTGTATGAAATCGAGTTGTTGACCTCGGATCACGTGGTCCGCGAGCTGAAATTCGATGCCAGCGACTGTCGTTTGCTGGAAGACAAGGAAGATGATTGATGCGTTTGTTACTGGTTGAGGATCATGTTCCGCTGGCCGACGAGCTGATGAGCACGTTGAACCGCCAAGGCTATGCGGTGGACTGGCTTGCCGACGGCCGAGACGCGATTTATCAGGGGGCCAGCGAGCCTTACGACCTGATTGTGCTTGATCTGGGACTGCCGGGCATACCGGGCCTGGACGTGTTGCAGAAGTGGCGTGCGGACGGGTTGGCGACTCCGGTTCTGATTCTGACGGCTCGTGGGTCATGGGCTGAGCGTATCGAAGGGCTCAAAGCCGGTGCCGATGATTACCTGACCAAACCCTTTCATCCCGAAGAACTGCAATTGCGCATTCAGGCGCTGTTACGCCGCGTCAGGGGGCTGGCCAATCAACCGACACTGCAAGCGGCCGGCCTGCATCTGGATGAAGGACGGCAGTGCGTCAGCCGGGAAGGCCAAGAGATTCAGCTGACGTCCGCGGAGTTTCGCCTGCTGCGGTATTTCATGCTGCACCCTGAGCAGATTCTTTCCAAAACTCATCTGGCTGAGCATCTCTATGACGGCGAGAGCGAGCGTGATTCCAACGTGATCGAGGTTCACGTCAACCACCTGCGGCGCAAGCTGGGTCGAGCCGTCGTAGAGACGCGGCGAGGTCAGGGTTATCGGTTTGGCGGGGCCGGCGGGTGAGGTCTATCCAGCGCCGCCTGAGTCTTGGCTTGATCAGTGTTCTGCTGATCGTCGGGCTGGTTCTGGCGCAGATCAGCCTTTGGCTGTTCGAGATCGGTCTGCAGCGCTACCTCGAATCCGGCCTGCGCAATGACAGTGAGTCTTTGCTGGTCGCCGTCGTTCGAGGTCCGGATGGCCTGCAACTCGATGAGCACCGCCTTTCGCCGGGGTATCAACGTCCGTATTCCGGTCATTATTTCCGCATTGATTTTGACGGCGGGCACTGGCGTTCAAGGTCGTTGTGGGATCTGGAACTGCCACAGCCTGAACATCCCGGGCTGCATGCCAACCTTGAATTGCAGAAGAGTCATCAGTCACTGTTGTTGCTGCATACCGAATACCGCAAATTCGGCCAGAAGATCGCCATCACGGTGGCTCAGGACTACACGCCAGTCCAGGCCAGCTTCGCCCTCGTCAAACAGATCGGTTTAGGCCTTGGCCTCGCTGCACTGGTGCTGATTCTCATCCTTCAGCGAGTGACGGTGAGGCGTGCCCTGAAGCCTCTGGATACCGCTCGCGAGCAGCTATTTCAGCTCCAGCAAGGGCAGCGTTCGCAGCTTGACGAAACCGTGCCACTCGAACTTGCCCCCCTCGTCGCGCAGATCAACCATCTGCTGGCTCACACTGAGGACAGCCTCAAGCGCTCGCGCAACGCGCTGGGTAACCTGGGGCATGCGCTGAAAACCCCGCTGGCTGTTTTGATGAGTCTCGCCGAGGGCCAGGCGCTGGGACAGCAACCGCACGTGCGCGCTACATTGCGTGATCAGTTGCAGCAGATTCAGCAGCGTCTGGAGCGCGAACTCAATCGCGCGAGATTGTCAGGCGATGCGTTGCCCGGTGCGCGTTTCGATTGTGGCGCCGAATTACCGGGGTTGTTCTCCACGCTGCGCATGATTCATGGCGAGCACCTTGATCTCAGCGCCCAGGTCGCGCAAGAGCTGATCCTGCCCTGGGACCGTGAAGACATCCTCGAGCTGCTGGGCAATCTGATGGACAACGCCTGCAAATGGGCTGACAGCCAGGTCCGGCTGACGATCATCCGGGACGCTCAGGGCTACAGCCTGATGATCGATGATGACGGCCCCGGCATTCCCGAATCCCATCGTGACGAAGTGCTTGAACGCGGCAATCGTCTGGACGAACAGGTGAACGGCCATGGGCTGGGCCTTGGGATCGTCAAAGACATCGTCGAAGCCTGGGACGGGGTGATTCAGTTGTCGGGCAGCTCCCTGGGCGGCCTTCTGGTTCGAATCGATCTGCCTGAGCGCCATGCGCCGCAATCCTTGCGCTCTGAACCGTCTGAATCGCTCTGATTGAGCGACGCTGTTGTGTGACCTCAACTTTCGTGGCGCCGGGCCGTTAACCGAAGAGGAGCCCCACGGCGTAATGCACACAACAATAAAGGGTCACGACTTCTATGCGGCTAAATCTCAAAGCCAGATTACTTTCGCTCGCGGTATTGCCCGTGTTGCTGTTCGCGCTGATCGTCAGTGCCAGTACGGTATTCATGTTGCGCGAGCAGGCGCGGCGCGACGTTGAAGAAACGCGACAGCACTTGCTCGCCGAAGCCAAGACGACATTGCAGAGTTACGTGGCGGTCGCGATGGGCACCATCAAGCCGCTGTATGACGCGTCGGCTCCGGGCGACATGGAGGCCCGCGCGCAGGTCATCAAAATGCTCTCTCAGGTCAATTACGCCAAAGACGGCTACTTCTTCGGCTACGACTCGCAAGCCGTTCGCCTGTTCAAGGGCAGCAGCCCCGATGGCATCGGCAAGAGCTTCAAGGATGCCCGCGATCCTAACGGCGTTTACGTCAACGCAGGTCTGGTCGAGGTCGCGAAAGCGGGCACTCATTATCTGGAATATTCGTCTCCGTTGCCCGGCTCAAGCGATCTGGTGCCCAAGCTGGGCTATTCCGAGTACCTGCCCAAATGGGACATGGCGGTCGGCTCCTCGGTCAACCTGGACAACATCGACGCCAAGGTCGCCGAAGTTCGCAAGAACCTTGCCGAGCGCATGCAAAGCATGTTGGTCAGCATCATCGGCATTACGCTGCTGGTCCTGGCCGTCATCGCGGTAGTCGGCGTCTGGATGGCGGGGAGTATCTTGCGCCCGTTGCGACTGATGAAGGCCAATCTGGACGATATTGCTGCCGGGGAGGGCGACCTGACGCGACGTCTGGCAGTGTCGTCGCAGGATGAACTGGGCGAGCTGGCGAGCTCGTTCAACCGTTTTGTCGACAAGATTCACGGGCTTGTGAAGCAGATCGCCGAGATGACCGGGCAACTGACCGGGCTCGTCAGCGATGTCACTCATCAGGCGCAGCGCTCGGAACAGGCGATGGAGCGTCAGCGGCACGAGACCGATCAGGTCGCGACCGCGATCAATCAGATGTCGGCCGCCGCGCAGGAAGTCGCGAAAAGCGCGCAGGGTGCCTCGGTGGCGGCACAGCAGACGGATGCGCAAGGACAGGCCGCCAAGCGGGTGGTCGATGGCAGCATTCAGCAGATTCACGCGCTAGTGAATGACATCCGCCACAGCGGCACCTCGCTGGACAGCCTGCAAAACGATGTGTCATCGATTGTCGGCGTGCTGGGTGTTATCCGTTCCATTGCCGAGCAGACCAATCTGCTGGCCCTCAACGCCGCCATTGAAGCCGCTCGAGCGGGTGAGGCCGGGCGCGGGTTCGCGGTGGTCGCCGACGAGGTTCGTGCACTGGCCAGTCGCACTCAGCAAAGCACCCAGGAAATCCAGGGCATGATCGACCGGCTGCAGCAAGGCACGCAAGGCGCGGTGGCCGCGATGCGCCGCTCAAGCGACGCCGGAGATGGCACGTCGGCACAGGCCAATGAGGCCGGAGCGTCCCTGGACACGATCGGTCAGTTGATCGGCACGATCAATGCGATGAACGCACAGATCGCCAGCGCTGCGGAAGAGCAGACGGCGGTGGCCGAGGAGATCAACCGCAGCGTGCATCAGATCGCGGTGGCGGTTGAAAGCGTCGCGGAAGAAACCCGCCATGGCGCCACGACGTCGCGCAACCTGACCGCGCTGAATCAACGGCTCGGCCAGTTGGTAGGACAGTTCCGAATCTGAGGTTCAAAAAGCGGATGGAGACGGTGGGCTTATCGGGTCCGCCGCCCTCATCGCGCGGCTTTCATGTCTGTTAGCGCAGCGTTACAGGTGGCACTCCTGTGGCGATTGGCGGACTAATAATCAGGCCGTGCGCTCAGCGCGGCTCGATGACATGGAAGAGACATGAACGAGACTTCGCTACAAAACAAAACCCTGATGCTGCTGTTGGTGCTGGTGACCATCGCCTTCATCTGGATACTGCTGCCGTTCTACGGCGCCGTGTTCTGGGCCGTCGTGCTGGGCATCATCTTTGCGCCGCTGCAGCGGCGACTATTGGCGCGTTTCGGCTGGCAACGCAACCTCACCTCATTGTGCACGTTGATGGTGTGTCTGGTGATTGCGATCCTGCCGGTGATCATCATCGGCATGTTGATGGTTCAGGAAGGCGCGGCGCTCTACAAAAGTGTGGAAAACGGTCAGCTGGACGTTGCCAAGTACCTGGCGGAATTCAAGGCTCTGCTGCCGCCATCGCTGCAGCACTGGCTCGATCGTCTGGGCATGGGCGATTTCAAAGGGCTGCAGGACAAGATCTCGAAGACGGCCATGCAAGGCAGTCAGTACCTCGCCACTCAGGCCTTCAGCTTCGGTCAGGGCACCTTCGACTTCGTGGTGAGCTTCTTCGTGATGCTCTACCTGTTGTTCTTTTTTCTGCGCGATGGTCAGGACCTGACGCGCAGGATCCGCATCGCCATTCCGCTCGCTGAGCCGCAGAAGCGTCGTCTGCAGCTCAAATTCACCCGCGTGGTGCGTGCGACGGTCAAAGGCAATGTCGTGGTGGCCATCACTCAGGGAGCATTGGGCGGGCTGATTTTCTGGATTCTGGACATCCCGAGTGCACTGCTCTGGGCTGTGCTGATGGCATTTTTGTCGCTCCTGCCGGCAGTTGGCGCAGGCATCGTGTGGGCCCCGGTCGCGGCGTATTTTCTGTTGAGCGGCATGGTCTGGCAGGGCGTGGTGCTGGGTCTGTTCGGTGTTTTCGTGATCGGGCTGGTGGACAACGTCCTGCGCCCGATTCTGGTGGGCAAGGACACGCGGATGCCGGATTACCTGATTCTCATCTCGACGCTGGGCGGCATGGCCGTGTTCGGCCTGAACGGGTTCGTGATCGGTCCGATGGTCGCGGCGTTGTTCATGTCGACGTGGGGTTTGTTCGTGGGGGCCAAGAAAACGGTGCGACTGCCGGGCTAGCCACTTATTCCTGACCATAAAAAAACCCTGCTCCAGCGCAGGGTTTTTTTATACCTCAGCCGACCATCAGAGTCCGGCGTGTTGCACCAGGCTCAACAGCGGCTGTGGGTAGACGCCGAGGAAGAACGCCAGCAGTGTGATGCCCAACAGCATCACACCACCGGCACGCTGCGCCCAGTTGAACGGAGCATCGTGGCGCTGGATCTTCGAGTCCTGCAAATACAACGTGACCATCACCCGCAGGTAGTAGAAGACGCCGATCGCGCTGCCGATGACCAGCGAGGCCGTCAGCCACCACAGGTGCGCTTCGACACCCGTCGCGATGATGTAGAACTTGCCGATGAAGCCTGTGGTCAGCGGGATACCGGCCAGCGACAGCATCATCACGGTCAGTACAGCGGTCAGGTACGGACGACGCCAGAACAGGCCGCGGTACTCAAACATCGCATCCGCGTCGCGGCCGCTGTAAGGCGAGGACATCAGCGTGACCACGCCGAACGCGCCCAGGCTGGTCAGCACGTACGTCACCAGATAGACACTGATCGCCTCGACCGCCAGGCCCTTGCTGGCGACCATTGCGATCATCAGGTAACCGAAGTGAGCGATGGACGAGTAACCGAGCAGTCGCTTGAGGTTGCTCTGGGTCAGCGCCAGCAGGTTGCCGATGATGATCGACGCCACGGCGATGACCGCCATCACGTCGGAGAGCACGCCACTGGTGGCTGCGGGCGAAATCTGGAACAGGCGGACCAGCACGCCGAACACGGCGACTTTGCTCGCGGTGGCCAGGAATGCGGCGACTGGCGCAGGGGCACCTTCGTACACGTCCGGCGTCCACAAGTGGAACGGCACCAGCGACAGCTTGAAGCCCAGGCCGATCAGCATCATGCCCAGGCCCAGGCTGGCGATCGGGCTCGGCAGGCCGGTGGCCGCGATGGCCTTACCGATTTCGCTGAAGCCCAGGCTGCCGGCTTCGGCGTACAACAGCGCCATGCCGAACAACAGAAACGCCGATCCCGCCGCCGACAGCACCATGTACTTGATACCGGCTTCCAGCGAGCGCTTGTTGAAGAACGCGTAAGCCACCAGGCCGTAGACCGGCACCGACAGCAGCTCCAGGCCGATGAACAGGCTCGCCAGGTGTTGCGCGGCGACCAGCACCATGCCGCCAGCGGCTGCCATCAGGATCAGCAGATAAAGCTCTTCGCGGTTGCCCGGATAGCCGGCCTTGCCTTCACCCAGGTAGGCGTGCGCCAGGGTGACACACGCCAGCGTCGAGACAAGGATGATGCCGATGTACAGAAGGGCAAAGCTGTCGATCTGCAGCAGGGGAGTGACCACCAGCGGCGCGACTTTGAGGGCCGGGTAGATCGACAGTAAGGCCAGGTTGAGTCCTGCCACGGTCAGCAGGAACGATTGCGAGTGGTTGCGACGCCATGCGATACCGAGCATCACCACGACAACGGTGAGGCTGGTGATCAGCAGCGGCGCCAGCGCAATAAAGTGTTGAATCGTCAGGTCCATAGCGCTCTTACCGGGCCGAAGCGAGTTGAGTGAAGGCGGTGCCGAGCCATTGCTGCACGCCATGCATGGTCGCCGAGGAAGTGTCCAGGATCGGCTGCGGGTAAATACCCAGCAGAACCAGCAACACGGCCAGGCCCAGCACCATGATCATTTCCCGTCCGTCCATGCCTTTGTAGACCGCATCGGTCTTGGCAGGACCGAAGTAGGCGCGGTGGATCATGATCAGCGAGTAGACCGAACCGAACACCAGACCGGAGGTGGCAATCGCCGTGATCCATGGCGCACTGACGAAGCTGCCGATCAGGATCAGGAACTCGCCGACGAAGTTGCCGGTGCCCGGCAGACCCAGAGAAGCGGCCGCAAAGAACAGGCTGATGGCTGGCAGATAAGCGATCTTGTTCCACAAGCCGCCCATCTCACGCATGTCACGGGTGTGCAGACGCTCGTACAGCTGGCCGCTGAGGATGAACAGCGCCGCAGCGGACAGACCGTGTGCCAGCATCTGAACCACGACGCCTTGCAGCGCCTGCTGGCTGCCGGAGTAGATACCGATCAGCACGAAGCCCATGTGCGAGACGCTGGAGAACGCGATCAGACGCTTGATGTCGGTCTGGGCGAAGGCCAGGAAGGCGCCGTAGAAGATCCCGATCAGGCCCAGGATCATCGCGATCGGGGCGAATTCCGCCGACGCGTTCGGGAACAGCGGCAGGGCGAAACGCAGCAGACCATACGCAGCGGTCTTGAGCAGAATACCCGCCAGATCCACCGAACCTGCGGTCGGCGCCTGGGCGTGAGCGTCAGGCAGCCAGGAGTGCAACGGCACGATCGGCAGCTTCACCGCGAATGCGATGAAGAAGCCCAGCATCAGGATGTATTCGGTGCCGTTGGACAGCTTGGTTTTAAGCAGGTCGGCGTAGCTGAACGTGATCACGCCGGTCTGGTTGAAGTTCACCAGCACCAGACCCAGGATCGCCACCAGCATGATCAGACCGCTGGCCTGAGTGAAGATGAAGAACTTGGTCGCGGCGTAGATGCGGGTCTTCTTGCCGTCTGCCGAACTGTGACCCCAGAGCGCGATGAGGAAGTACATCGGCACCAGCATCATTTCCCAGAAGAAGAAGAACATGAACAGGTCGATGGCCAGGAACACGCCAACCACGCCGCCCAGGATCCACATCAGGTTCAGGTGGAAGAAGCCGACGTTACGCTGGATCTCTTTCCACGAGCAGAGTACCGAGAGGATACCCAGCAGGCCGGTCAGCAGGATCATCAGCAGCGACAGACCGTCGAGCGCCAGATGCACGCTGATGCCGAAGCGCTGGATCCACTGGGCCTTGAATTCGACCGCCCAGGTCGGATCGACGCCGGGAGCCGGTGCGTAGCTATACGCACCGGTGCTCCACAGCCACAGACCCAATGCAGTCAGGAGGGACATCGTAACCAGCGCAATCCAGCGCGGCAGGGTAGGGCCGAAGCGCTCACCTTGCCAGCACAGCAGGCCGCCGATAAAGGGGATCAGGATTAGCCAAGGCAGAATCATGACGGGCTCAATTCCTTTCGCAAAGTCGCAAGGTTCATGTCAGATCGACTCATCAGACCAGCACGATCGCGCCGAGTACCAGTACGGCACCTGCAGCGATCGAAGCGGCGTACCAGCGGAGCTGACCGGTTTCAGTACGGCTCATCAAGCCGTTTCCGGCTTTGACCAGACGCGGGATCAGGCCGATTGTGTGGTCGAGCGGATCGCCACGCAGAATGCGGCTGATAGCCAGGTACGGTTTGACGAACAGCACGTCGTAAACCCAGTCGAAGCCCCATGCCGCAAACCACCAGGCAGACAGGAAACGACCCGGTCCGCTGTTGGCGATGGCAGTGACCAGACGACGCTTGCCGAGGAACAGCAGCGCTGCCAGCAGGATCCCGGCCAGGGCGATGGCGCCCGAGGCGATTTCCAGGCTGTGCTTGGCTTCGCCGCCCGCATGCCCCGCGCTTTCCGGCAGTACGCCGGCCAGTGGCGGATGAATCCAGGCGCCGATGAAAGTCGACAGCACGATCAGCACGCTCAGCGGCAACCAGTGGGAGATCCCGTGGCCGGCGTGAGCTTCGGTCTTCGCTTCGCCGTGGAAGGCGATGAAGATCAGGCGGAAGGTGTACAGCGAGGTCATGAAGGCACCGACCAGACCTGCGTACAGCAGATACTGATGGCCGCTGGCGAAGGCTTCCCAGAGAATTTCATCTTTGGAGTAGAAGCCCGCAGTGACCAGAGGCAAGGCCGCCAGAGCCGCGCCGCCGACGATGAAGCTGGCGTAGGCCAGTGGCAGTTTTTTCCACAGGCCGCCCATCTTGAAGATGTTCTGCTCGTGGTGGCAGGCAACGATGACCGCACCCGAAGCAAGGAACAACAGGGCCTTGAAGAACGCGTGCGTCATCAGGTGGAAGATCGCGCCTTCCCAGGCGCCCACACCCAGCGCCAGGAACATGTAGCCAATCTGGCTCATGGTCGAGTAGGCGAGGATACGTTTGATGTCGGTCTGAACCAGTGCTGCGAAACCGGCCAGCACCAGGGTCACACCGCCGACGATGCCGACCAGGTGCAGGATGTCCGGCGCCAGGGCGAACAGGCCGTGGGTACGGGCGATCAGGTAGACACCGGCGGTCACCATGGTTGCCGCGTGGATCAGTGCGGAAACCGGGGTAGGACCGGCCATCGCATCCGCCAGCCAGGTCTGCAGCGGCAGTTGCGCGGATTTACCAACAGCGCCGCCCAGCAGCATCAGGGTCGCCAGCACGATCCAGAAATCGCCGACCTTGAAGTGCTGCGGTGCACGGACCAGCAGCTCCTGAATGTTCAGCGTGCCCAGTTGCTGGAACAGGATGAACAGGCCGATGGCCATGAACACGTCGCCGATGCGGGTGACGATGAAGGCTTTCAGTGCCGCGTTGCCGTTGTTGCGGTTGCTGTAATAGAAACCGATCAACAGGTACGAGCACAGGCCCACGCCTTCCCAACCGAAGTAGATGAACAGCAGGTTGTCGCCCAGGATCAGGAACAACATGCTGGCAATGAACAGGTTGGTGTAGGCGAAGAAGCGCGAGTAGCCGTCTTCACCGCGCATGTACCAGGACGCGAACAAGTGGATCAGGAAGCCCACGCCGACCACGACGCCCAGCATGGTGATGGACAGGCCATCCACATACAGCGCGAAGTTGGGGTCGAAGCCGTCCACCGACATCCATTGCCACAGCACCATCGTCAGGTGGCCGCCTTCAGGCGGTGCGACGTTGAACTGGAAGATCACGTAGGCGGCGACGATGGCCGACAGACCAATGGAGCCGACGCCTACCAGGGCCGAGAGGTTTTCCGACCATTTGCCGCGAGAGAACGACAGCAGCAGGAAACCGATCAGGGGGAATACGAAAGTCAGAAAGAGTAGGTTCATCCGCGCATCTCGCTGGCAGCGTCGATATCGAGAGTGTGGAAGCGGCGATACAGTTGCAGCAGGATCGCCAGGCCGATACTGGCCTCGGCTGCGGCAAGGCTGATCACCAGAATGAACATGATCTGCCCGTCAGGCTGCGCCCAGCGGCTGCCCGCCACGACGAAAGCCAGCGCGGACGCGTTCATCATCACTTCCAGGCTCATCAACACGAACAGAATGTTGCGGCGTACCAACAGGCCCGCCAGGCCGAGGCAGAACAGGATGCCGGCTACCGCCAGCCCGTGTTCCAGAGGAATTTGTGCATGCATGGGATTACTCCTTCGCCTCGTTGCGGCCGACATGGAACGCCGTCACCGCTGCGGCGAGCAGCAGCATCGAGGCGAGTTCGACAACCAGCAGGTAAGGACCGAACAGGCTGATGCCGACCGCCTTGGCGTCCACGGTGGTGTGACCGATACCGGCACCGGTGGAGTTGGCGAACAGCACATACAGCAGCTCTGCCAGCAGCAGGCCGCCCAGCAGGATCGGGCCCAGCCAGATACCGGGTTTAAGCCAGGCGCGTTCTTGCTGAACCGAGGCCGGGCCCAGGTTCAGCATCATCACCACGAACACGAACAGCACCATGATGGCGCCGGCGTAGGCGATCACTTCAAGCGCACCGGCGAACGGCGCGCCGAGGCTGAAAAAGGTCATGGCCACGGCAATCAGCGAAATGATCAGGTAGAGCAGGGCGTGCACCGGGTTCGTGTTGGTGATCACCCGCAGGGTGGCCACAACAGCGATGCCGGATGCGAAATAGAAAGCGAATTCCATCTTTCTTCCTTAAGGCAGCAAGCTCTTGACGTTGATGGGCTCAGCTTCGTTCTGGGCAGAGCCTTTGGGCTTGCCAGCGATCGCCATCCCCGCAACGCGGTAGAAGTTGTAGTCAGGGTTCTTGCCGGGGCCGGAGATCAGCAGATCTTCTTTCTCGTACACCAGATCCTGACGTTTGAACTCGGCCATTTCGAAATCCGGCGTGAGCTGGATCGCGGTGGTCGGGCAGGCTTCTTCACAGAGACCGCAGAAGATGCAACGCGAGAAGTTGATGCGGAAGAAGTCCGGGTACCAGCGGCCGTCTTCGGTCTCCGCTTTCTGCAGCGAGATGCAGCCGACCGGGCAGGCCACGGCGCACAGGTTGCAGGCCACGCAGCGCTCTTCGCCGTCGGGGTCGCGGGTCAGGACGATGCGGCCGCGGTAGCGAGGCGGCAGGTAGACCGCTTCTTCCGGATATTGCAGGGTGTCGCGCTTACGGAAGCCATGGCCGAAGACCATGATCAGGCTGCGCAGCTGGGTACCCGTACCCTTAACGATGTCGCCGATATATTTGAACATGGGTCAAATCCTCACTGAGCCGCCAAGACGACCGCAGCGGTCACTAGCAAATTGATCAGGGTCAGTGGCAGGCAGAACTTCCAGCTGAAATCCATCACCTGGTCATAACGCGGACGCGGAATGGAAGCGCGCAGCAGGATGAACAGCATGATGAAGAACGCGGTTTTCAGGACGAACCACATGAACGACAGTTGCGGCAGGATGTTGAACGGGCCGTGCCAGCCACCGAAGAACAGGGTCACCAGCAGCGCCGAGATCAGGATGATGCCGATGTACTCACCGACGAAGAACATGCCCCACTTCATGCCGGCGTATTCAATGTGGTAACCGTCGGCCAGTTCCTGTTCCGCTTCCGGCTGGTCGAACGGGTGACGGTGAGTCACGGCGACGCCAGCGATGAAGAAGGTACAGAAGCCGAAGAACTGCGGAATGATGAACCACAGATGATCGGCCTGGTACTGAACGATGTCGCCCATGTTGAACGAGCCGACCTGAACGATGATGCCCATCAGGGACAGGCCCAGGAACACTTCGTACGAGACGGTCTGCGCCGAGGCCCGCAAGCTGCCGAGCAGCGCGTACTTGTTGTTCGACGACCAGCCGGCGAACAGCACGGCGTAGACCGAAAGACCGGCCATGGCGAAGAAGAACAGCAGGCCGATGTTCAGGTCCGCGACGACCCAGGTCTGGGTGACCGGGATGATCGAGAACGAGATCAGCAGCGCGCTCATGGCCACGACTGGCGCCAGGGTGAAGATCATCTTGTCGACGAAGGGAGGGTTCCAGTCTTCCTTGAAGAACATCTTCAGCATGTCGGCGGCAATCTGGAACATACCGAACGGACCGACGCGGTTGGGACCGTAACGGTCCTGCCACCAGCCCAGCAGGCGACGCTCGACGAAGCTGAGCAGGGCGCCGCAGACCACCACGGCCAGCAGCACCACGATGGCCTTGATGACGGCGATGATCGAGTCGATCACCTCAGGGGTAAACCATGTGGTCATTGTGCTGCCTCCTGCAGACCTTCAACGGTTTTCCCGGCCAGTGCCGGAGGAATGCCCGCCAGACCCGATGGCAGCGCCACCAGACCGGCGCCCAGTTCTTCATTGATGCGCAGTGGCAGACGCAGGGTCTGTCCGGCAACGTTGAGGCTGAGCATGGCACCGTCGTTGACGCCCAGGCGGTCCGCTTCGGACTTGGCCAGTGCGACGTAGGCAGCCGGAATACGTTCCTGAACCGGCGCGGCTTTGGACGAGTTCTCGTCGCTGCCGAACAGGTGGTAGAACGGCACGACCTGCCAGGTCCCTTGAGCAGGGGAGAATGCACGCGGCACGCTGGCGAACCAGCTCAGGTTGTCGCCGCTGCTTTCGATCAGGCGCACGCCCGGATCGCCCGCACGCAGATGACCACCGACTTCGTCCTGGAACTTGTTCCAGGCCTGTGGCGAGTTCCAGCCCGGCGACCAGGCGAATGGTACTTGCGAGCGAGGTTCGGCGGAGCCCGAGTAACCTTCCATCGAGAACGAGAACGCGGTGTCCTTGTCCTGCGAGGTGCGCGGTTCATGCACGCTGATATTGGCGCGCATGGCGGTACGGCCGCTGTAGCGCAGCGGTTCGCGGGCCAGTTTCAGACCTTTGATGCGGAACGCAGCGGACGGTGCGGCACCGACGATGCCGGCCAGTTGCGCGTTGCTCGCAGCACAGGCTTCGGTGACGTGATCCAGTTGGGTCCAGTCGACCGGCTTGTTCAGCAGGGTTGCGCGCAGGGCATGCAACCAGCGCCAGCCTTCATGGATCTGGATGCTGGCGTCCAGGTAAGTCGGATCGTAGACCTGGAAGAAACGCTGAGCGCGGCCTTCCTGGCTGACCAGCGTGCCGTCGCCTTCCGCGAAGCTGGCGGCCGGCAGCACGAGGTGCGCGCGATCAGTGGTTGCGGTCTTCTGGTGGTCGGCAACGATCACCACTTTCGCGGCCTTCAATGCAGCCTCGACCGTCGCGGCATCGACGCGGGTGAACAGATCGTTCTCCAGCACGACGATGGCGTCGGCCTTGCCCGAGATCACCGCTTGCAGCGCGTCATCGACCGAATCGCCACCGAACAGGGTCAGGCCCATGCTGTTGGCTTCCGGCACGACCAGGCTGAGAGAGCCGTTCTTGTCGCGCAGCTTCAGGGCCTTGGCGATGTTCGCGGCCGCTTCGATCAGCGCGTCTGAACCCAGCGAGGCTCCGGAGACGATCAGCGGACGCTTGGCTTCGAGCAGGGCAGTGGCGATGCGCTGAGCGAGTTCCAGCGCTTCGCTGTCCAGACCCACGACCGCCGGTGCGCTCGGGTCGATAGCATGCGCCACGGCAAAACCGATGCGCGCCAGGTCGTCAGGGGCGGCATGCACGCATTCCTCGGCGATGTCGTCCAGACGGGTTTCAGCCAGACTGGCGATGAACAGCGGGTTCATCTCGTGCTGACCGATGTTTTTCACCGCAGCGTCGAGCCATGGCTGGACTTTCATCGCGGCGGCCATGTCTTCGGCCTTGTTCTTCACCAGCTGACGCAGGCCGAGGGCCATGCGCGCTGCCGTCTGAGTCACGTCTTCGCCAAGGATGAACACGGCATCGTGCTCTTCGACTTCGCGCAGGGTCGGGATGGGCAGCGGGCTGTCCTTCAGGACCTGGGCGATCAGGCGCAGACGCGCAAGCTCACCGGCTTCGATGCCCGAGTAGAAATGCTCGGCACCGACCAGTTCGCGCAGGGCGAAGTTGCTTTCGAGGCTGGCGCGAGGCGACCCGATGCCGACGATGTTGCGACCGCGCAGCATGTCGGCGGCCTTGTCCAGCGCAGCGTCCAGGCTCAGTTTGACGTTGCCTTCGGCCAGCAGCGGCTGACGCGGACGGTCCTTGCGATTGACGTAGCCGTAGCCGAACCGGCCGCGGTCACAGAGGAAATACTGGTTCACCGAACCGTTGTAGCGGTTCTCGATACGGCGGATTTCGCCATAGCGTTCGCCCGGGCTGATGTTGCAGCCGCTGGAGCAGCCGTGGCAGATGCTCGGCGAGAACTGCATGTCCCACTTACGGTTGTAACGCTCGGAGTGCGTCTTGTCGGTGAATACACCGGTCGGGCAGACCTCGGTGAGGTTGCCGGAGAACTCGCTTTCCAGCGTGCCGTCTTCGACGCGACCGAAGTACACGTTGTCGTGGGCGCCGAAGACGCCGAGGTCGGTGCCACCGGCGTAGTCTTTATAGAAGCGCACACAGCGATAGCAGGCGATGCAGCGGTTCATCTCATGCGCGATGAACGGCCCCAGCTCCTGATTCTGGTGGGTGCGCTTGGTGAAGCGATACCGGCGCTCGTTGTGGCCGGTCATCACGGTCATGTCCTGCAGATGGCAGTGACCGCCTTCCTCGCAGACCGGGCAGTCGTGAGGGTGGTTGGTCATCAGCCATTCGACGACGCTGGCGCGGAACGCCTTGGATTCTTCGTCGTCGATGGAAATCCAGGTGTTGTCAGTGGCAGGCGTCATGCAGGACATGACGATACGACCACGGGTGTCGTTCTCGTCGGTGTACTGCTTGACCGCGCACTGGCGACAGGCGCCAACGCTGCCAAGGGCTGGATGCCAGCAGAAATAAGGGATGTCGAGCCCCAGCGACAGACAGGCCTGTAACAGGTTGTCTGCGCCATCGACTTCGAGCGCTTTGCCGTCTACGTGGATAGTAGCCATGGTTCAAAGTTCTTCGTTGGCCCGGTGTCAGCGGGCGTGGCTAATGGAATCTCGGTGCTGCTCCGATTCAGTCAGCCCGGTGGGCGCAATCGGAGCGAAGGTCAGGGGCCTTGCGGGCCACTGACCGGTCTGTCTTTTTATGCGCCCGCGATCGTCGGGCTCTTGACCTGATTGAGGTCGCCAGCCCGTGCAGGTGCGATGCCTGCTTCAAATTCCGGACGGAAGTATTTGATCGCGCTGCCCAGAGGTTCCACGGCGCCCGGTGCGTGAGCGCAGAACGTCTTGCCTGGGCCTAGGAAGTTGACCAGCCCCAGCAGCGTCTCGATATCGCCCGGTTGACCCTGGCCTTTTTCGAGGGCGCGCAGCATTTTCACGCTCCATGGCAGACCGTCGCGGCAAGGCGTGCAGAAACCGCACGACTCCTGAGCGAAGAACTCTTCCATGTTGCGCAGCAGCGAAACCATGTTGACCTTGTCGTCCACCGCCATCGCAAGGCCTGTACCCATCCGGGTGCCGACCTTGGCCACGCCGCCAGCATAGAACTGGCAATCGAGGTGTTCAGGCAGAAGGAAACCGGTACCGGCGCCGCCTGGCTGCCAGCATTTGAGCTTGTAGCCGTCGCGCATGCCGCCTGCGTAGTCTTCGAACAGCTCGCGCGCGGGCAGGCCGAATGGCAGCTCCCAGATGCCCGGGTTCTTCACCTTGCCGGAGAAGCCCATCAGCTTGGTGCCATGGTCTTCGCTGCCTTCGCGGGCGAGCGACTTGTACCAGTCGTTGCCGTTGTTGACGATGGCCGGGACGTTGCACAGGGTTTCGACGTTGTTCACGCAGGTCGGCTTGCCCCACACGCCGACGGCGGCAGGGAAGGGCGGCTTGGAGCGTGGGTTGGCGCGGCGGCCTTCCAGGGAGTTGATCAGTGCGGTCTCTTCACCGCAGATGTAACGCCCGGCGCCGGTGTGGACGACCAGCTCGAAGTCGAAGCCGGTGCCCAGGATGTTCTTGCCCAACAGACCCGCGGCCTTGGCTTCGGCCACGGCGCGATTCAGATGTTTGGCGGCGGTGACGTACTCGCCACGCAGGAAGATGTAGCCGCGGTAGGCCTTCAGCGCGCGGGCGCTGATGAGCATGCCTTCCACCAGCAGATGGGGCAGTTGCTCCATCAGCATGCGGTCTTTCCAGGTGTTCGGTTCCATCTCGTCCGCGTTGCACAGCAGGTAGCGGATGTTCAGGGATTCGTCTTTGGGCATCAGGCCCCACTTCACACCCGTGGGAAAGCCTGCGCCGCCACGGCCCTTGAGGCCGGAATCCTTGACCGACTGAACGATTTCGTCAGGCGATTGCTGGGCGAACGCTTTGCGGGCAGCGGCATAGCCGTCTTTGGCCACGTACTCGTCGAACCACACCGGCTCGCCGTCGTCGCGCAGACGCCAGGTCAGCGGGTGAGTTTCCGGCGTACGGGTAATCAGGTTGGCCGGGCCGAAGGAAGTGATGGTCATACGTAACCCTCCAGCAGCTGGGCAACGCCCGCCGGCTGCAGATTGCCGAAAGTATCGTCGTCGATCATGACCGCCGGTGCCTTGTCACAGTTGCCCAGGCAGCAGGCCGGCAGCAGCGTGAAACGGCCGTCGGCAGTGGTCTGGCCCAGGCCGATGCCCAGCTTGCTCTGGATTTCGCCGACGATGTCTTCGTGACCGGCGATGAAACAGACCATGCTGTTGCAGACACGGATGATGTGACGGCCAACCGGTTGACGGAAGATCTGGCTATAGAACGTGGCCACGCCTTCAACGTCACTGGCCGGGATGCCCAGCACTTCGCCGATCGCATAGATGGCGCCGTCCGGCACCCAGCCGCGTTCTTTCTGAACGATCTTCAGGGCTTCGATGGACGCCGCGCGCGGGTCCTCGTAGTGATGCATTTCGTGCTCGATGGCCGAGCGCTCGGATTCGCTCAGGGCGAAACGGTCTGTCTGGATAAGCGTGCTGTTCATGCTTAGCGGTCCACGTCGGCCATAACGAAGTCGATACTACCCAGGTACGCGATCAAGTCCGCGACCATGCTGCCTTTGATCACCGAAGGGATCTGCTGCAGGTGCGGGTAGCTTGGGGTGCGAATCCGGGTACGGTAGCTCATGGTGCCGCCGTCGCTCGTCAGGTAATAACTGTTGATGCCCTTGGTCGCTTCGATCATCTGGAAGGATTCGTTGGCCGGCATGACCGGACCCCACGAAACCTGCAGGAAGTGCGTGATCAAGGTTTCGATGTGCTGCAGCGTGCGCTCTTTGGGCGGCGGCGTGGTCAGCGGGTGATCCGCCTTGTACGGGCCTTCCGGCATGTTGCGCAGGCACTGGTCGATGATCCTGATGCTCTGGCGCATCTCTTCGACGCGGACCATGCAGCGATCATAGGCATCACCGTTGTGCGCCAGCGGCACCTCGAATTCGAAGTTCTCGTAACCGGAGTAAGGGCGTGCCTTGCGCAGGTCGAAGTCGCAGCCGGTCGAGCGCAGGCCGGCACCGGTGACGCCCCATTCCAGCGCTTCTTTGGTGTTGTAGGCGGCGACGCCGACGGTGCGACCTTTGAGGATGCTGTTCTGCAGCGCAGCCTTGGTGTATTCGTCCAGGCGCTTGGGCAGCCATTCGACGAAGTCCTTGACCAGTTTGTCCCAGCCGCGGGGCAGGTCGTGTGCGACCCCACCGATGCGGTACCAGGCCGGGTGCAGGCGGAAACCGGTAATCGCTTCGATCACCGTGTAGGCTTTCTGCCGGTCGGTGAAGGTGAAGAACACCGGCGTCATCGCGCCCACGTCCTGAATGTAGGTCCCCAGGAAAAGCAGATGGCTGGTGATGCGGAAGAACTCGGCCATCATGATGCGGATGACGTCGACCTTCTCGGGCACCTTGATGCCGGCCAGCTTCTCGACCGAAAGCACGTACGGCAGGTTGTTCATCACCCCGCCGAGGTAATCGATACGGTCGGTGTACGGAATGAAGCTGTGCCAGGACTGGCGCTCGGCCATCTTCTCGGCACCACGGTGGTGGTAGCCGATGTCCGGAACGCAATCGACGATCTCTTCACCGTCCAGTTGCAGCACGATGCGGAACGCACCGTGGGCCGATGGGTGGTTCGGGCCCAGGTTGAGGAACATGTAGTCCTCGTTGGTACCGGAACGCTTCATGCCCCAGTCTTCCGGACGGAAACGCGCGGCTTCTTCTTCCAGTTGCTGCTTGGCCAGCGTCAGGCTGTACGGGTCGAATTCGGTGGCGCGGGCAGGGTAGTCCTTGCGCAGCGGGTGACCTTCCCAGGTCGGCGGCATCATGATGCGGCTCAGGTGCGGGTGACCCGGGAAATCGATCCCGAACATGTCCCACACTTCACGCTCGTACCAGTTGGCGTTCGGCCAGATGCTGGTGACGGTCGGCACGCTGAGGTCGCCCTCGGACAGCGCGACCTTGATCATCACGTCACTGTTACGTTCCACCGACAGCAGGTGGTAGAACACGGTGAAGTCGGCGTCCGGCAAGCCACGGCGTTTGGTACGCAGGCGTTCGTCAACGCCGTGCAGGTCGTACAGCATCGAGTAGGGCTTTGGCACATTGCGCAGGAACGTCAGGATTTCGAACAGTCTTGCGCGCGCCACCCACAGCACCGGCATGCCAGTGACGGTGGGCTGGGCGGTGAATGCCTCGGCGCCAAAACGGTTGTGTAGTTCAACGACGACATCTTGGTCGTCAGCCTTGTAAGGCGGGATGTACAGAGCGGTGTCTGCAGTCATAGGTCTCGATCGCTATCGGTCAACGTACAGAATGAACCCAGGTTCAGGCTTCTTTTTGTAAAAGAAAACCTGGATCAGACTTCGTCGGGGCTGCGCAGGTTTGTGACCTGAATACGCTGTTCGCGGCGCTGTTCCTTCTGCGACGGCATCTCGGCGCGATACACGCCTTGGTCGCCGACGACCCAGGAAAGAGGGCGACGCTCCTGGCCAATGGATTCCTGCAGCAGCATCAGGCCTTGCAGAAATGCCTCTGGACGGGGCGGACAGCCGGGCACATAGACATCCACAGGCAGGAACTTGTCCACGCCCTGCACAACAGAATAGATGTCGTACATGCCACCGGAGTTGGCGCACGAACCCATGGAAATGACCCATTTAGGCTCGAGCATTTGCTCGTAGAGACGCTGGATGATCGGCGCCATCTTGATGAAGCAGGTACCGGCAATAACCATGAAATCCGCCTGACGCGGCGATGCCCGGATCACTTCGGCGCCGAAGCGCGCGATGTCGTGGGGCGCCGTGAAGGCGGTGGTCATTTCCACGTAGCAGCAGGACAGACCGAAGTTGTACGGCCAAAGGGAGTTTTTGCGACCCCAGTTGACGGCACCGCTCAGCACGTCCTCGAGCTTGCCCATGAAGATGTTTTTGTGGACTTGATCTTCTAACGGATCGGAAACGGTTTCCCGTTCGCCGATGGGGTACTGCTCGTTAGGAGCATCCGGGTCGATCCTGGTGAGATTGTATTGCATTGCCAAAGCCTCATTGTTTTAGCTTCGCCTGCCGGTTACGACGACCAACGGGAGCCCAATCGAGCGCCCCTACCCGCCATAGGTAGACAAGACCTGCCAACAGAATTGCTATGAAAACGAGAGCTTCGGCGAAGCCGGTCCAGCCACTTTCGCGGACGGACACAGACCAGGCGTACAGAAAGAGGGCTTCGATATCGAAAATCACGAACAGCATCGCGACCAGATAGAATTTTGCGGAGAGCCGCAGGCGGGCGCCGCCTGTAGGCAGCATGCCGGATTCGAACGGCTCGTTCTTGCTGCGGCCCCAGGCTTTGGAACCCAGCAGGCTGGAGAGGCCGAGCATGAAGGCACAGAGGCCGATGACGCCCAAAAGGAAAATGGCGAAGCCCCAGTTGTGGGCAATCAAACCTGTCGATTCGGGCATGCTGGCAGTCCTTAACAGAGAGCAAAGGTCTCTGAGCTTGAAAAGAAGTAGAAGCAGTGACGATATGTCGCAGTGCGATCAATTCCGGGATTTTATGTGCAAAAGGTGGGCAAGTAAATTTTCTGCATCAAATTTATTCGTAGGATTAATGAGATATGTCATGGTTTTGGTGCGCGGGGCCTGATGGGACGGGCATTAGGGGCCGTTTTGTTAATTATGTTTCACACATACGGTAATGAAAGTTTTGCCTGTTAAATGATAATTAATATCATTTGAGGTGGATTAT
This sequence comes from Pseudomonas sp. efr-133-TYG-103a, assembly GCF_030209235.1. NCBI lineage: Bacteria > Pseudomonadati > Pseudomonadota > Gammaproteobacteria > Pseudomonadales > Pseudomonadaceae > Pseudomonas > Pseudomonas sp. efr-133-TYG-103a. The sequence continues at coordinate 2,196 of NZ_JARVSK010000029.1, read as the reverse complement.
GCGTCGGTCACTGGGATGTGACGAAGTTGGCGTTAATGCAGCCCGTTGAATAGCGGAATATATGTGGGCGGGGTTAATTAACTTGCGCGCGTTGATTCGGTGTGTCTATCAGGTAATGGTTGACTGATTAAGTAGGCCATTGCGTTTCCCATCCCAAACAGAAAGCCGCCCGAAGGCGGCTTTCTGCGTTGCGTGCAGTGCTTAGTGGAACTGCTCTTCTTCCGTCGAACCGGTCAACGCGGTCACCGAGGACTGACCGCCCTGGATCACGGTGGTCATGTCGTCGAAGTAGCCGGTGCCCACTTCCTGCTGGTGCGCCACAAACGTATAGCCCTTGGCCGCATCGGCGAACTCCTGCTCCTGAAGCTTCACGTAGGCCGTCATGTCGTTGCGAGCGTAGTCGTGCGCCAGGTTGAACATGCTGTGCCACATGTTATGGATGCCTGCCAGCGTGATGAACTGATGCTTGTAGCCCATCGCCGACAGCTCGCGCTGGAATTTGGCGATGGTCGCGTCGTCCAGGTTCTTCTTCCAGTTGAAGGAAGGTGAGCAGTTGTAGGACAGCAGCTGGTCCGGGTATTCCTTTTTGATCGCTTCGGCGAAGCGGCGGGCTTCGTCCAGATCCGGTTTGGCGGTTTCACACCAGATCAGGTCTGCATAAGGCGCGTATGCCAGGCCACGGGCGATGGCCTGATCCAGACCCGCGCGCACTTTATAGAAGCCTTCGGGCGTTCGGGTGCCGGTCACAAACGGTTTGTCATACGGATCGCAGTCGGACGTCAGCAAGTCGGCGGCGTTGGCGTCGGTCCGCGCCAGGATGATCGTCGGAACCCCTGCAACGTCGGCGGCAAGTCGTGCAGCGACCAGCTTCTGCACGGCTTCCTGGGTCGGGACCAGCACCTTGCCGCCCATGTGGCCGCATTTCTTCACCGAGGCCAGCTGGTCTTCGAAATGCACGCCGGCAGCGCCCGCTTCGATCATGCTCTTCATCAGCTCGTACGCGTTCAGCACACCGCCAAAGCCGGCTTCGGCGTCAGCCACGATTGGGGCGAAGTAGTCGATATACCCTTCGTCACCTGGGTTCTTGCCGGCTTTCCACTGGATCTGGTCGGCGCGACGGAAGGAGTTGTTGATGCGCTTGACCACGGTCGGAACCGAATCCACCGGGTACAGCGACTGATCGGGATACATCGACTCCGCAGAGTTGTTGTCGGCGGCAACCTGCCAGCCCGACAGATAGATCGCCTGAATCCCGGCCTTGACCTGTTGCACCGCTTGACCGCCGGTCAGGGCGCCCATGCAGTTGACGAAGTCTTTGTCGGGACGGAAGGACGGCTTGGCGCCTTGAGTCACCAGATTCCAGAGCTTTTCAGCGCCCATTTTCGCCAGTGTATGTTCAGGCTGGATCGAGCCACGCAGGCGGACGACGTCAGCAGCGGAGTAGGTGCGGGTTACGCCTTTCCAGCGTGGATTCTCGGCCCAGTCTTTCTCGATGGCTGCAATTTGTTGTTCGCGTGTCAGTGCCATGGGGGTAAACCTCGTCGCTTGGTCTTGTGGGTCTTGAGGTGAAGCGCCTTGCTCCGCCGAAGGCCTTGCGTTTATTCAAGGCGCACTTATGGCTGCTCACTGGGCAGGAAAGCATGTGGATTGCCTGAATTCTTTTCGCGGTCACGGTGGTGAAGCGATGACGCCGCCTTTTGGGCGAAAGTGATACAAACCGGCTCAATCTTGTTGAGTTTGAGCACGATCGTGAGGCTTTCTGCAAAGCCTCCTGTCAGTGGGAGCGAGGTCATCATGCCTCGGCATTCCTGCCTCGTCAAACACTTTGTAGTGCTTTTTTAGTCGTACTACATTTTTTGACGAAAACGACTCGCCAGTCAGATTCGGGCTTCCAGGTCCGGATCGCGCAAGTCAGCTGCAGGACTGGCCGGTCACGGATTGAGGGGATTATGTAGTGCCGGAATGCGCACTACATAACAGGCTGGAAATGGATCGGTTACGTGGCGAGGAAATAGGGCTTTTGCTATGCCGGATAGTGCGGCCACATTGGTGTGGGAGTGAGTTTGCTTACGAAGCGGTGGTACATCTGCAGGAGATGCGGTGACAGGTAGTCAGTCATCGCGAGCAAGCTCGCTCCCACGGGATTTGTGTCTGACTGGAGGGTTGTAGGACCGGCTTCAGCCGGGAAGAGGTCGG
>NZ_JARVSK010000041.1:0-27968 GCF_030209235.1 Pseudomonas sp. efr-133-TYG-103a | reverse complement strand
ATGCATCGAGCGTTTTAAGGGTGAAACAGGTGTAAACCTATTTCAGGACTGGACAGATAAACCGATCAAATAATGATCAGTTCACCTTGGCGTTCAGTTCGCCTTTGGCGTAACGCTCGAACATTTTCTCCAGGGAGATCGGCTTGATCTTCGAGGCATTGCCAGCGGTGCCGAACGCTTCATAACGCGCGATACACACGTCACGCATGGCCGATACGGTTTTGGCCAGGTACTTGCGCGGGTCGAATTCGCTCGGGTTTTTCGCCATGAATTCGCGAATGGCGCCAGTCGATGCCAGACGCAGGTCGGTGTCGATGTTGACCTTGCGAACGCCGTGCTTGATGCCTTCAACGATTTCTTCGACCGGCACACCGTAGGTTTCTTTGATGTCGCCGCCGAATTCGTTGATGATTTTCAGCCATTCCTGAGGAACGGAAGAAGAACCGTGCATCACCAGGTGGGTGTTGGGGATGCGTTTGTGGATCTCTTTGATGCGCTCGATCGCCAGGATGTCGCCGGTAGGCGGCTTGGTGAACTTGTAAGCGCCGTGGCTGGTGCCGATGGCGATGGCCAGCGCGTCGACCTGAGTCTTCTTGACGAAGTCGGCTGCTTCTTCCGGATCGGTCAGCATCTGGCTGTGATCGAGCTGACCTTCGGCACCGACGCCGTCTTCTTCACCGGCCATGCCGGTTTCCAGCGAGCCCAGAACACCCAGCTCACCTTCTACCGAAACACCGCAGGCGTGAGCCATGGCGACAGTTTCCTGGGTGACGCGCACGTTGTACTCGTAGTCGGCCGGGCTCTTGCCGTCTTCGCGCAGGGAACCGTCCATCATGACAGAGCTGAAGCCCAGTTGGATGGAACGCTGGCAGATGGCAGGGCTGGTGCCGTGGTCCTGGTGCATGACCACCGGGATGTGCGGGAATTCTTCGATTGCAGCCAGGATCAGGTGACGCAGAAACGGGGCGCCTGCGTATTTGCGCGCACCGGCGGAGGCCTGAACGATCACCGGAGAATCGGTCTTGTCGGCCGCTTCCATAATGGCGCGCATTTGTTCCAGGTTATTCACGTTGAATGCAGGGACGCCGTAACCGAATTCGGCTGCGTGGTCCAACATCTGGCGCATGCTGATAAGTGCCATTGTCTGTCTCTCTCCCGGTAGGGTCGTTAATCGTGCGTGCCAGCCGTATCGGCGGCTATTCAAATTATAGGGGCGTATCGCTCAGTCACCGCCCGGTGTTGCATCGCTGGAAACCACTCAGCCCCTCAAGGCGCCTTGCAGCCTCGACCGATCAAATCGTTGGTAGCGTCCCAGTAGACCAGGCCTTCGCTACCTTTGTTGTCAAACGCCAGTACGCCGTTGCTGTAGAGCGCGCCCGACGCACCGGGCGCCGCTTGCAGACGGAATACCTGTTCGCTCTGATTGAGTCGGACATCGACCTCTTTCTTCGCGGCATCGGCGTAACGCCAGTAAATCTCGGCCTTGCTGTCACAGACCCAGTGGGTCCAGGGAGCCGCCGGTTCCGACGCTTTCATGCTGGCACAACCGCCCAGCAGCATCAGTGTCGCAAGGGCAATCAAGCCTTTCATTACCACTCCTGGATCCCCTGCAAAGCGTGGCGTGTGCCGGTCGCTTCGATGCCAGGGGCAGTTCTGTTTCAGATGTTCCCGCACACGGTCAGTTCACGTTCAGCGGCAGGCCACAGGCCCGACCGCCGGCATGAACTCGTATTTTTCCCAGACTTCCGGTCCGCCGCGCTTGTAGACGATCGGTACGGTTTCAGCCTGCCAGCCCGCTTGATAGCAGCTGACCTGAAGCAGCTCGGGCGCGCCGGATGGCGCGGCCTGGGCGTCAGGCTTGCTTGCGCAGCCGACCAGCAAACCCGCCATGATCAACAGCGGTAATGGCTTGACCATTTCTCTCCCCTTCACTCACCCAGGCCGAAAAATCAGGCCTTGGCGCGTTGTTCCAGAACTTCCACGGCAGGCAAAACCTTGCCCTCGACGAACTCGAGGAACGCACCACCGCCTGTGGAAATGTAGGAGATTTTCTCGCCCACACCGTATTTGTCGATTGCAGCCAGGGTGTCGCCACCACCGGCAATGGAAAATGCCGGGCTTTCAGCAATGGCCTCGGCCAGCACCTTTGTGCCGTTGCCGAACTGGTCGAACTCGAACACGCCGACAGGACCGTTCCACAGGATAGTCTTGGAAGATTTCAACAATTCGGCGAAATGGGCCGCAGTTTTCGGGCCAATGTCGAGAATCATGTCGTCGTCGGCCACGTCTGCGATCAGTTTGACGGTGGCCTCTGCATCTTGAGCGAAGGCCTTGGCAACCACGACGTCGACCGGCAGCGGCACGCTGACCTTGGCGGCGATGGCTTTGGCAGTGTCCAGCAGATCCGGCTCATAGAGCGACTTGCCGACTTTGTGACCCGCCGCCGCGAGGAATGTGTTCGCAATGCCGCCGCCAACGATCAGTTGATCGCACTTGGTGCTCAGGCTGTTGAGCACATCGAGTTTGGTGGAAACTTTGGAGCCCGCGACGATCGCGGCCATGGGCTTGGCCGGGTTGCCCAGCGCCTTGCCCAGCGCGTCGAGCTCGGCAGCCAGCAAGGGACCGGCAGCGGCGACCTTGGCGAATTTCGCGACGCCGTGGGTCGATCCCTCGGCGCGGTGAGCCGTACCGAAGGCGTCCATCACGAAGACGTCGCACAGCGCGGCGTATTTCTGCGCCAGCTCGTCAGCGTTCTTTTTCTCACCCTTGTTGAAGCGCACGTTTTCGAACAGGACGATGTCGCCCGCCTTCACGTCCACGCCATCCAGGTATTCGGCAACCAGCGGCACGTCACGGCCCAGCGCCTTGCTGAGGTAATCGGCTACAGGTTTAAGGCTGTTTTCTGCCGAGAATTCACCTTCGGTCGGACGACCCAGATGCGAGCAGACCATGACGGCAGCGCCCTTTTCCAGCGCCAGCTTGATGGTCGGCAGCGAAGCAAGAATGCGTGCATCGCTGGTGACGACACCGTCCTTGACCGGCACATTGAGGTCTTCGCGGATCAGTACACGCTTACCTTGCAGATCGAGGTCGGTCATCTTCAACACGGTCATGAGGCGTTCCCTGTTTTTACTGTTGTTTATGGATGCTTTGCAGATAGTGGTCGGCGACATCCAGCATTCGATTGGCAAAACCCCATTCGTTGTCGAACCAGGCCAGAACGTTCACCAGTCGAGGGCCGGAAACCCGGGTCTGGCTGGCATCGATGATGGCCGAATGAGGGTCATGATTGAAATCACAGCTGGCGTGCGGCAGCTCGGTGTAAGCCAACAATCCCTTGAGCGGGCCGCTGGTGGCGGCCTGGCGCAGGATGCGGTTGATTTCCACCGCGTTGGTATCACGCGCGACCTGCAGCGTGATGTCCAGGCACGAAACATTCACCGTCGGCACACGAACTGCTTTGGCCTGAATTCGGCCCGCAAGTTCCGGAAGCAGGCGCTCAATGCCTCGCGCCAGACCAGTGGACACCGGAATGATCGACTGGAAAGCCGAGCGCGTGCGGCGCAAATCCTCGTGATGATAGGCGTCAATCACAGGCTGGTCGTTCATCGCCGAATGGATCGTGGTAATCGTGACGTATTCCAGCCCCAGCTCGCGATCCAGCAAATCCAGCAACGGCACGCTGCAGTTGGTGGTGCAGGACGCAGCCGACACCAGCAATTCGTCGCCGGTCAGCTTTTGCTGATTGATGCCGTAGACGATCGTGGCGTCGACGTCGGCCTCGCTCGCCATCGGCTGAGAAAACAGCACGCGAGGCGCTCGGGCGGACAGGAATCGTTCACCGTCGGCACGCGTGTGATAAACGCCGGAGCATTCGAGCACCAGATCGACGTCAAGCGAGCCCCAGTCGATGCCTTCCGGCGTCGCGCTGCGGAATACTTTGATGACGTGATCGTTGATGTGCAGAAAATCGCCTTCGACCCGCACGTCTCCGGGAAACCGGCCGTGGGTCGAGTCAAAGCGCGTCAGGTATTCGAGGCTGGCCATGTCGGCCAGGTCGTTGATCGCCACCACTTCGAAGCCAGCCTTCGCACCTCGCTCGCACAACGCGCGCAGCACGCAGCGGCCAATACGGCCATAACCATTGAGGGCGACTTTGTAGGGGCGTGGCTGAGGCATGGGGGTTCTCGGTTTTGAATGACACAAAGAACCTGTAGGAGCGAGGCTTGTCCCGCGATCTGCCGGGAACCGGCAGCAACCCGGCGAATACGGTGTATCAGGCACAACCGTGTCGCATGAGGTTGCTGCCACTCCGTGGCAGATCGCGGGACAAGCCACGCTCCTACAGAGAGCGCGCAGGCTACTTAGTCTTCCAGCAGCTCTTCGGCCGTGGAGATGATGTTCTCCAGCGTGAAACCAAACTCTTCGAACAGCAGGTTGGCGGGCGCCGACTCGCCGAACGTGGTCATGCCGATGACGCGGCCTTCCAGACCGACATACTTGTACCAGTAGTCAGCATGGGCGGCTTCGATGGCGATGCGCGCGCTGACTTCCAGCGGCAGCACCGACTGCTTGTACAGCGCATCCTGAGCTTCGAACACGCTGGTGCATGGCATGGACACCACGCGCACGTGCTTGCCTTCGGCAGTCAGCTTGTCGAATGCCTGCACCGCCAGACCGACTTCGGAGCCGGTCGCGATCAGGATCAGGTCCGGCTCGCCATTGCAGTCGCGCAGCACGTAGCCACCACGGTTGATGTTCTCCAGTTGCAGTGCGTCGCGAGACTGATGCTGCAGGTTCTGGCGGGAGAAGATCAGCGCCGAAGGACCGTCGTCACGCTCGATTGCGTGTTTCCAGGCCACTGCCGACTCAACGGCATCGGCTGGACGCCAAGTGTCCAGGTTCGGGGTGGAACGCAGGCTGGTCAGTTGCTCGATCGGCTGGTGAGTCGGGCCGTCTTCGCCCAGACCGATGGAGTCGTGGGTGAACACATAAATGACGCGCTTCTTCATCAGCGAGGACATGCGCACGGCGTTGCGCGCGTATTCCATGAAGATCAGGAAGGTCGCGCCGTACGGCACGAAACCGCCATGCAGGGCGATGCCGTTCATGATCGCGCCCATGCCGAACTCACGCACGCCGTAGTGCAAGTAGTTACCGTCGGCTTCCTCGCCCGTGATGCTCTTGCAACCTTTCCAGATGGTCAGGTTGGAGCCGGCCAGGTCAGCCGAACCGCCCAGGAACTCCGGCAACAGCGGGCCGAAATTGCTCAGGGCATTCTGGCTCGCCTTGCGGCTGGCGATGGTTTCGCCCTTGGCGTTGACTTCAGCCACGTAGGCGGCTGACTTTTCAGCGAAGTCAGCCGGCAGTTCGCCACTCATGCGACGGATCAGCTCGTTGGCCAGTTCCGGGAATTGCGCAGAGTAAGCCGCGAAACGCTGGTCCCACTCGGCTTCGGCGGCCAGGCCCTTCTCTTTGGCGTTCCACTCTTTGTAGATGTCGTCCGGGATTTCGAAAGGACCGTGCGTCCACTTCAGTGCGGCGCGGGTCAGGGCGATTTCGTCGTTGCCCAGCGGAGCCCCGTGGCACTCTTCCTTGCCCTGTTTGTTCGGCGAACCGAAACCGATAGTGGTCTTGCAGCAGATCAGCGTCGGCTTGTCGCTCTTGCGAGCGGTGTCGATGGCTGTCTTGATTTCGTCGGCGTCATGGCCGTCGACATTGCGGATCACCAGCCAGCCGTAGGATTCGAAACGCTTGGGCGTGTCATCGGTGAACCAGCCTTCGACTTCGCCGTCGATGGAGATGCCGTTGTCGTCGTAGAACGCGATCAGCTTGTTCAGACGCAGCGTGCCCGCCAGCGAAGCGACTTCGTGGGAGATACCTTCCATCATGCAGCCATCACCCATGAACACATAGGTGTGGTGATCGACGATGTCGTGGCCTGGGCGGTTGAACTGTGCAGCCAGGGTTTTCTCGGCGACAGCAAAACCGACAGCGTTGGCGAAACCCTGACCCAGCGGGCCGGTGGTGGTTTCAACGCCCGGCGTATAGCCGTATTCAGGGTGACCCGGCGTGCGGCTGTGCAGTTGACGGAAATTTTTCAGGTCGTCGATCGACAGGTCGTAGCCGGTCAGGTGCAGCAGCGAGTAGATCAGCATCGAGCCGTGGCCGTTGGACAGGATGAAACGGTCACGGTCGGCGAACAGCGGGTTGCTCGGGTTGTGCTTCAGATAATCCCGCCACAGGACTTCAGCGATATCCGCCATGCCCATCGGGGCTCCTGGGTGGCCGCTGTTGGCCTTTTGCACGGCATCCATGCTGAGGGCACGAATGGCATTGGCACGCTCACGACGGCTAGGCATCGCTGATCTCCTGGGGCAGAAAGAAGTGGGATCTGAAAAAGGCGGCCATTTTCCCTCAGGCACTGTCCGGGGGCAATGACAGATGCAGTCTGATGCGCGATTTTCCTGCGTTGTGGCCGTTTTCATGTGGCATGACTGCCCTCTTTCCTGCGCAAACACCGGCAACGTGGCGAACTGCCGCCGCCACCCATCGACCAATATCAAAACTTTTTGATATTGGTGTTGCAGCCAGCCCGAGCGATAACTAGACTGCCTTCCTTATGAATTTACGCGTGCCCGCCATTAGCCATGACCAAAGCGACGAGCTGGCTGCCTTGTGCAAGGCCGGCGGTGATCCGCTGCGTCTGAACGTGCTGCGCGCGCTGTCCAACGACTCGTTCGGCGTGCTGGAGCTTGCGCAGATATTCGCGATCGGTCAGTCGGGCATGAGCCATCACCTTAAAGTCCTTGCTCAGGCGGATCTGGTGGCCACGCGGCGTGAAGGCAACGCGATTTTCTACCGACGCGCCCTGCCTCACACCGCCCAGACCGGCGGCAAGCTGCACGCAGCGCTGCTGGAGGAAGTCGACGGCCTGACGCTGCCTGACGACGTGCAAGGCCGGATCGGGCTGGTGCATCGTCAACGCGCCAACGCCAGTCAGGACTTTTTCGCGCGCACCGCAGAGAAATTTCGTGCACAGCAGGACCTGATCGCAGGACTGCCGCAGTACCGCGACAGCCTGCTGTCGCTGCTGGACAAACTCAGCTTTCCTGCCGGTGCCACAGCCGTGGAAGTCGGTCCCGGTGATGGCGGTTTTCTGCCTGATCTGGCGCAGCGCTTTGGCCATGTCACCGGCCTCGACAACAGCCCGGCCATGCTTGAACTGGCCCGGGGGATCTGTGAGCAAAAGGCGCTGGGTAATGTCGAGCTGAAACTGGCCGATGCATTGGCCGACGCTAACGTTCAGGGCGACTGTGTCGTCTTGAATATGGTGCTTCACCACTTTGCCGCACCGGCTGAAGCGCTCAAACAACTGGCCAACCTGTTGCAACCGGGCGGTAGTCTGCTCGTGACAGAGTTGTGCAGCCATGACCAGAGCTGGGCCAAGGAGGCCTGTGGCGATCTCTGGTTAGGTTTCGAACAGGAAGATCTGGCCCGTTGGGCCATCGCTGCGGGGCTGGTCCCCGGGGAAAGCCTCTATGTAGGCTTACGTAATGGTTTCCAGATCCAGGTTCGCCATTTTCAGCGACCGGCTGGCGACACTCACCATCGGTAATACTCAGGAAAACCGTCGAGATGAGCGAATACTCCCTTTTCACCTCCGAGTCCGTGTCCGAAGGGCATCCGGACAAAATCGCCGACCAGATCTCCGATGCGGTGCTGGACGCCATCATTGCTCAGGACAAGCACGCTCGCGTTGCCGTTGAAACCCTGGTCAAAACCGGTGTTGCCATCGTTGCTGGCGAAGTGACCACCAGCGCGTGGGTCGACCTGGAGCAGATCGTTCGTGACGTGATCAGCGACATCGGCTACACCAGCTCCGACGTCGGTTTCGACGGCGCCACTTGCGGCGTTATGAACATCATCGGCAAGCAGTCTCCTGACATCAACCAGGGCGTCGACCGTGCCAAGCCTGAAGATCAGGGCGCCGGCGACCAAGGTCTGATGTTCGGCTACGCCAGCAACGAAACCGCTGCCCTGATGCCAGCGCCTATCGCGTTCTCGCACCAACTGGTGCACCGTCAGGCCGAAGCCCGCAAATCGGGCTTGCTGCCTTGGCTGCGTCCAGACGCAAAATCCCAGGTAACCTGCCGTTACGAGAACGGCATCGTCGTCGGCATCGACGCCGTGGTGCTGTCGACTCAGCACAATCCTGAAGTGTCCTACACCGACCTGCGTGAAGGCGTGATGGAGCTGATCGTCAAGCACGTGCTGCCCGCTGAACTGCTGCACAAAGACACTCAGTTCCACATCAACCCGACTGGCCAGTTCATCATCGGCGGCCCGGTCGGCGACTGCGGCCTGACCGGCCGCAAGATCATCGTCGACAGCTACGGCGGCATGGCCCGTCACGGCGGCGGCGCATTCTCCGGTAAAGACCCATCGAAGGTTGACCGTTCGGCCGCCTACGCCGGTCGTTATGTCGCCAAGAACATCGTCGCGGCGGGCCTGGCCGAGCGTTGCGAGATCCAGGTGTCCTACGCCATCGGCGTCGCTCAACCGACTTCGATCTCGCTGAACACCTTCGGCACCGGCAAGATCAGCGATGACAAGATCATCAAACTGGTCCGCGAGCACTTCGACCTGCGTCCATACGCGATCACCACCATGCTCGACCTGCTGCACCCGATGTATCAGGAAACCGCAGCCTACGGCCACTTCGGCCGCACGCCGCAAACCAAGACCGTGGGCGACGACACCTTCACCACGTTCACCTGGGAAAAAACCGACCGCGCCGACGCCCTGCGCGCTGCAGCCGGTCTGTAATATCCACCGGGTGCATTGCGCTTAGCGGCACCCGGCAAGACAAAAAGCCCCTGACGATGTGAGTCGTCAGGGGCTTTTTGCTATTTGCCGAGGTTGTACAGATTCAAACGGGATGACGGGCAACCTAATTAGCGGGTATCCACCTAAACCGATTGGCGATTAGTGTTATCGCGACTGGCGATAACGAACTTCAAGCCGTTGATATATCTGTTATTTCATCCATAAACACCTCATCAGCACTTTCGATCGAACTCGCCCCTTGTTCCTACACTGTTTATTGAATGCGTATCCCGCGATTTCATCCAGCGTAAAAAGGAACTCGATCATGGACGACACCCTCACCTCTGCCACCTATGCCAGGCTCTTTCCCGAACAAGTCGCCGACAAATGCGCGCCTGACGCCCTGGAATCCAACGTCGGGCCTCTGGCGTATCTTCACGCGCTCTACCAGCAAGCGTTGAGTCTGGAGGCCATCGGTGATGCCGCTCTGCAGATCAAGCTCGCCGAGCGACGTCCGGATATCGAAGAGCAGGTTCTGAATCAAAGCAGCCTTGAAGATCAGCTTCCGGCTCTCACCCTTGCGATTGATGCGATGGAGAGGACCGCCAAGTCGCACGCAGGCAAAGACAAAGTTCTGGCAGAAGAAATCGCGAAGGCGCACTACCCCGCCCAGCTGCCATTCCATTTGCCTCTGGAGCAGATCAAGTCAGTGTTGAAACAGAAGAACACGTCACAGTTCGACCTGCTCCAACGCAGCCATTACAGTTATCCAAACTTCACTGCCGACAACCTGCGCACTGAAGAACTCAGGGAAGTGATGCTGAAGGCAGCTGGCCTCAATCCCGCGCTGCAATCCTTGTTACTCGAAGACAGAGCGATTACCAGCAGCGACTATCTGCAAACGCTCTATGGGGTCACTGGCGACACAAGCAAAATTCTCGATCAACTGATCGATGTCGACACCCTGTGCAGACAAACCGGATTGAAGCCGGAAAGCTTTCTGGAGCTGCTCGCCACTTCGGGCGTTCCTGACGACGGCAGCGAAGCCATCACCACGGTAAAACGATCCAGTGCGTTCGGCTCTGCACAAGAAACAGCACCGCTCGCCGGCCATATTTATGGTGCAGTGTTCATCAATAATGCAACTGCACCTGCGGTGTCTCTGGAAGATATTTTCGAGGGGCCAGGCATCAATCTCAGACTAAAAGGTGCAAGTGCAGAGCATTTGCGCCGCATTCATAAAATGATTCATCTGCAGCATGCGCTGCAAATACCGTTCGCGCAGGTTGATCTTCTGGTAATGGCAGCCTTGCGCGCGGAAGGTCAGACCCAGGATTTCCACTTCACCCAAAACACGCTCAGAGCACTGGGCGTCTTCAGTTACATGCGCGATGAATACAAGGTCACCCCCGAACAGTTCGCTGCGCTCATCAACGGATTGACGCCCTACGCGGTGGGTGAAGAAACACCTTTCCTCGACCGCGTTCTCGATGGCCCCGGCGCAGGACAACTGGCCGACGTCGCGACCTGGCTGACTCTAGATGGTCGCGAGTTTGAAATCAGTTCCACCACCCAAACCAGCGATAGCCTCAGCAAATCCCCTATGGGGATCATCTGCCGCGCTTTCGCTTTGGAAGAGCGCGTAGCGAATATTTACCTGACACAGGTGGTTCAGGCATTGGGGCTCAAAAAACCGAGTTTGTCCCTGCCCGTCTTTTCTTCACTTTATCGTCTGACCAGACTGCCTCGTCTGTTACGGCTGAGCATGGACGAGGGCACCAGCCTTATAGCGTTACTGGCTCAATCAAATCCGCGAGTGTGGGCACAACTTGCAGGTAAGCCTGAGATCACTCGAGACGAGGTCTATTTCGCAGACGACGGGAGCGAAGAAGTTACCGAAGCAGGGGAATGCGACATCCTCGACCTATTGACCGGCTTGATTAACCTCGAAATCTGGCTAAGGCGACAACGTATTCCCGCACAAGCGTTACTGAGTTGGCTAACCCCGCTGCCCGGTGATATCAGTGCTGAACTCAAGCCCCTGATCAGACTGGATGCACGCATCCAGCAAACCCTCGTCGACGCGCTTACACGCATTGGGGCTTCGCTGTTGACCGAAACGCAAATTGCGCAGGAAGTCGGTTCTGCGGTGTCGCCCGCATCGGGTTCCTGGCTCGACACGTTGTCGGCATTTTTGGATGCTCGGGGCCTGGTGAAGCCAGCCGCCCTGGCCGCCGACAAGAAACTGGCCGACCTGCTGGCAGACGCACTCAAGGGCAAGCTCAAAAGTGCCAATGCGCTGCTGAGAGCAACTGTGGACATTGACCCGGTAAGCGAAGCACTGGAACGGCTGATTACCAATGCAACCGTCGCGCAGGAAGACATCGTCAAGCACATCCTCAGTCAAGCGTTGGGCAAGGGTGAAGACGGACGCGCACTCACGCCGGAGCATGCGCTGGCACTATTGCGTTGGGTTGAAGAAAGCCGTTACACGCTCTTGGCTGACGTATTGACGGCCCAGGACAATGCCACTTCAACCGCAGCAACGCTCGAAGGGCTGAATCTTGAGTCGTGGGACAAGCTTGCTCGACACGCGCAGGTGATTAAATATTTTCAGTTAAGCCCTGCCGGACTGACCGCCCTGCTCGATCACCCAGACTGGTTCGAACTGGCCGGCGACACCGACAGTCAGGGTCAATCCCCTTCGCACCCGCCCGCACTTACCCTTGAACTCTGCTACCAGGTCGGCTGCTATCGGGAATGGATTAATAAATGTCAAAACGCTGGATTCGCCGAAGACGATGCGCTGGATTATTTCGCCAAGCTCCCCTCCAGCGATCAAGCGGATGCGCCTCTGCAAGCCGCCAGACGACTCGGCAAACTCATCGGCTGGCCGGAGAGCGAAATCGCAACGGCATTGCCGTCTGTCGAGGTGAAAGTCGCCGGATTGAAAAAAACCTTTGATGATTTTCTCAGCTTGCTGACCCCCTCGGAAATGCACTGGTACCGCTACTGCGAGAAAAATCATGTCCTCAAAGGGCTGGGGGCACTACTCGAACGATATCTAAAGGCCCAGAGGACCAATACAAAAGATCCAAAGGTGGAGCGAATCTACGACAAATTTGTGCAATTTTTAAAAGATAACCCTGGCACCTTAAAGGTGCGTGAAGATCAATACCTGCCTACAACCAATCCTGCCGCATGGACACGCATTAGCAATATGAAGCCTGCCGAGTCGAGATCTCAGGTGAAACTTGAGGTTTATCCTTCGGACGCGTCGGTTACGGAAACCGAAACGAAGTACACGTATGTCCAATGTGTGCCCAGTACCATCGGCGACATTGACTTTATTCTTCAGCAACAGTCGCTGTGCGAAAAGACCGGGCTGTCATGCCGCTCACTTCTGGATTTATGCCTGCTCGACAGTGAATCTTCATTCAGCGATGTAGAAAGCAGTGCCCAGATACTGATGGGCGCCTGCAGCGATGAAGAACTGGCGGCGATGCAACCTGCGCTTCGAGAACATTGGCGAAATGCGCTCGCGGCTTACCTGCTGGGCTATTGGGCAGTATCGACTCCACCCCTGAAGCGTTTTATATCGAACCATGACGACCTTTCCAGTTACTTTCTGACTGATGTTTGGGTGAGCTCCGCTGTCAACACAAACGTGGTGATGCAAGCAACGGCCAGCCTTCAACATTACCTGCACAGACTGTTTGCTCGTCTGGACCCTGGGTATCTGACTAATATTATCGATCAAAACAAAGCGGACTTCTGGCGGGAGTACCTGAGTGAATATGGAATTTGGAAGATAAGGCAGACGCAGCTCAACCACCCAGAGAACCTGATCTATTATGCCAACCGCCCTCATAAGAGCAGCGCTTTTCAGGCACTGGAGGTAGAGCTCAATCAAGGCAAGCTTAATACCGAATTATTGCAGACAGCCATCACCGGCTACCTGACCAAATTCGAGCAGACCAGCAACCTGCAAGTGGTCAGCGGGTATCTGGATGGCGTCGATCCAAAAAAAGACACTTACCACTTTATCGGCAAGACCAATGCCTCTCCGCCTGAATATTACTGGCGGTCCGTAGACATGGGGCTGCATGACGATAAACACCGCCTGAGCCCGCTTGCATGGAGTGAATGGGAGAAGATCAGCGTGACTCCAACCGGTCAGATCGTACAGAGCACTTATAGGGACTCAATGGCCACACATAGCTGTGACGCCATTCGCCCGGTGATGATCGAAGGTCGCTCTTATGTGTTCTGGGTTGAACGGGGTATGGTTGGCCTGCCCTCTGCGGACGATAAAAATCAGACTCCCACCAAGTTCAAGAAAATCAGCGTCCAGTACATTTATAAGCAAAGCAATGGTTTTTGGTCCCCGCCGAACGAGCTTCTTTGCCTGGACGGCACGAAAGATGGCAAACGGCTGCCGGATGCAGGTAATGCTTACCTGAAAGACGACACTTATGTGCCCGGCCTGATCGCACTGGTAGACGCGGAGGGAGAACGCGCCAAGGACCCTTGGTTGAGAGTGATGCTCTATAACTGCAACTATGCTGCCGACGCTAAACCGGCGAATTCCACGAGTTGTGGAATTTTCAACAGGGATTATTTTATTGAATCAAGAGATTTGCTGCTCATTGACAAGAAAAAATTGTCGAGTGCAACAATTGCGGAGGCGTTTAGCAATTCAGCTTATAAAGCTTTCGGCGATGTGAGAAAAATTCAGCACCCGGACTCGGCAGAGAAACGCCAGATTACATTTAAAAAAGAGAGACGGGGTGTCATGAGTTACAGACTAGATCAATATAAAGAGAATTCGCTATCAACTCCACATTTTTACACCGGAGAATCAACTGAATTTGAAAGGTACGCTGAGGCGACAAGCGACTTTTTAGATGATGCTCAATTTACCAAAATTATGGAAAAATACCCTTTAATAGAAAAATTACCTGCTTGGACTAGCCCTTATTCCGCAAGCAGCACCGACATTTACAACCTTTACGACCCCACTGCTTCAGAAGAAAAACTATTTGTTAACCTAAGATCCCCGATCACTATAGGTGTCCTACACAAACGTGACAACGTCTTACAGATCAATGCAAACTACCCTAAATCAATATTAAATAAATCTATCGACCCCGCTATCAGATCCATCATCGCGACTACTGACCCTTCGCCAGCCCATGCCCCCTATAAAGTCACCGTTCAGCAGAACGATATTTCTTATAAAGTTGGAGAACGATGCACACTTGTGATCAACCTAGAAACTACCGACGAAATTCCTATCCGGGTAGGCTACTCTGTTAAAACCCATCGAAAAAATGTTTCTAAGAAAATCGAGCCCGACGAATCCGCCTCCTCAAGCCTGCGGAGCCGAACGTACAGGATTGAGCTGGATGAAGTCGATTACTTATTAGAACACAGCTTCAGGATCGAGCTTTTTCACACCCCTGATAAACTTATAAAGTCTTTTCCGATAAAAATTAGCGTCAACCCGGCAGCCTACGAAAAAATTGATCTGCGGCTGTATGCCAAGGGGCCTGAAGAAAAATCGTTCCGCCGACTGGCCGAGCAAAGCGTCATAGCTAACGGTCAGGCGGAGATCATTCAGGATTTCACCTGTTCAACTCCGGGCGATTATATGTTCGCCCTATGTGAAGCAGGTGACCCCTCGCAAAACGTCTTCGCCACTTTCAACTACCAAGGGTTAGATGATGAGACGTGGGATATGGCGATAAAACGGAATGATCAACAAGCGCAATATCTGGACCTGAGCTCGGTCGCCGGACGCAGCCCTGCTTTCCCCTCGGACGCCATTCGGCTGAACACCTTGTTTGGCAAACAGTTGGTGGCGCGGGCCACGCGCAGTGTTGAGCGCGCACTGGAGTGGGATGCGCAATGCATCGAAGAACCGACCATCGATGCCAACACTCCGGCACCACAAGTCGACTTCCATGGTGCCAATGGCGGTTATTTCAGGGAGTTGTTTCTGCATTTGCCGAATCTAGTCGCCACTCGCCTGAGCGAACAACAACAGTTCGATGAGGCCGAGCGTTGGTACACTCAGTATTTGTTCGATCCCTACAGAACGCAGAGAGACCAAAAAGAACGCCCACCTTTCTGGAACACTCGCCCGCTGGCTGAAGTCGGCACGGGCACCTCTGAGTTGCAAAAGGCGGTCGACCCGACTACCCGGGCATTTATCCTGTCGCGGTATAACCGGCAGGCAGTGTTCCTGTCGATGGTGGAAAACTGGCAGCGCCAAGGCGATCATTTTTATCGGCAGCTCACGCCTAGCACGCTTAACCATGCCTGGCTCTGCTATCAGAAGGCACTGAAGCTGATCGGACCGCTGCCGGAACGCGCGTCAATGTCTCGCTGGGTGCCGATGCCACTGCAACGCGTGAACCATTCGCTATTTCGTGCACCGATCAACGAGCGGATTACGACTGCCCGGAGAACGTTGGAGCATCGCCTTTTCAACCTCAGGCACGGGCTGACGCTCGATGGCAAAATTTTGCCAGTGATGGACTGGCGCACGGAGGGCGCAGACTCGTTTGGATTTGGCCAGCGTGGCATCGGCCAGCTCATCAGTACCTACAACAGTGATCGGGCTCAAATTCCCGGGTATCGCTTCCGCCAGCTCATCCCGATGGCCCGTGCGGCCGTGCAGCAACTTCAGGACATGGGCCGCCACTACATGAAGCTGATGGAGGACGAGTTCAATACGACACTGTCAGTCCTGCTCAAACAGCAGGAAATAAAGATATCCGACTTCACCATGAGGCTTCAGCAGGAGTCGATCAACTCCGTCAGAGCCAAAAAAAGTACCTTGTTGCTGGGCAGGCAGGCAGCTGTGTTCAGGAGGGATTACTACACGAATCTGATTGACGTCGGCCGCTCCCCGATGGAGGAAGCCGCCACTGGACTCATCTCGTTGGCCTCCGCTTTTGAGACCGCCAAAGCTCCCTTGTCCGTCGGCAAAGGTCTCTTAGAATCAGTGCCGTGCATATTCGGGGTTGCATTTGGCGGTCAAAGATACGCCGCAAGCTTGAGCGTTGCGATTGCATACCTGGGAGGCGTCAGCATGGTCAGCAGATTTACGTCACAGCAGTTGCTGATGGAAAGTGGCTACGAACGCCGGGCAGCCGGATGGAAGTTCGAGTTGAAACAAGCCGAACTGGACATCCAGTCCATAGACCTGCAAATCAAAGAAACCAACATCGAGCTTAACGCAGCAACCATCACTCTCGACGCCGCTCGAGCTGAACGCCAGAACCTGGAACAAGCCCATGAGGCAATGACCACCTGTTTCACAAGCGTCCCGACTTACAACTGGATGGTCGCCAGACAGGAATTGCTATATGGCCCCGCTTACGACGCCGTGTTGTCTCTGTGCCTGACCACCGAAGCGGCCTGGCGCTATGAAATTGGCGACTACAAACGGCCTGCTTTTATCAAAACCGGCGCCTGGGTGGATTCTTACAAAGGCATGCTGGCTGGCGAGTCACTGCTGGTGAACTTGCAAGAAATGGAAAACGCGCATATCCAGTGTAATGAGAGACGCCTGTGCATCAAGAAAACGATAGATGTGAGGCGCGGGCAGTCGGACGACCAGTGGCTTGAGCAACTCAAAACGCTGTCCAGTAATCCCCTTGTTTTCGGATTCACGTCGCTGGATTTCGACAACAACTATCCGGGGCATTACCTGCGTCAAATCAGGCACGTTTCAGTGTCATTCGTGATGGCATCAGAGGCCGGCACCACTTTCGAGAACGTCAGCGCCATTCTCACGCAAACAGACAGCACGATCTTGACCGAACCGACCGAGGCAGGCGCGGATTATTTGTATAAGCCCGGCACCAAAGCACCCGACAGCATCAGACAAAATCTCAGGGCTCAACAACAAATCGCGCTTTCGTCCGCGCAAGCCGATGACGGATTGGGTTTCGACAAGGCTGACTGGGTGTATGAATTGATGTTCCACGACGGGCGATACCTGCCCTTCGAGGGTACAGGCGCTATTTCACGCTGGCAGTTGAGCTTTACAGATGCCGACTTTTTGAAAAAGCTGACGAGCATCGACGGGAAGACGAGCCTGCTCAAAAACATCCAGATACAGCTGGTCTATACCGCGCGGGACGGAGGCAAGGACTTCACTAATACGGTGACGACGCTTATGAAGGCTGAAAAGTAGGCATGTTTCAACGTGGAGGCCCGAGGTGGCGGATCAGCCGCAACCTCGGGCTTTATCATCGCGAGACCGTTAACACCCGGTAACCAACCCTCAATCGCAGAAGATTTTCAGGCGGCGTAGCCTTCCTCGCTCCTCCAAAGCAAGGACGCTTCGATGCTGCTCTCACTTCGCACACTGGCCCTCTGCGCACTGCTTCTTCTGGCTAACCAGGTCAATGCACAATCCTGCCCCGACTGGTCGCCCTTCAAAGCCCGCAGCGAGATCGCGCTGCAGCAGGCGCAGATCGAAAAATGGGATGACAGCTACCATCGTCAGGGCGTGTCGTTGGTGGCTGATGAGCTTTACGACCAGTCGCGCGAGCGTCTGGCTTATCTGCGCAGTTGCTTCGCCCAGTCGCCCGCGGCCGGCGATGATCCGCTGAAAACGTCTGGGGGCACGATCGCCCATCCTGTGCCTCACACCGGTCTGAACAAGCTGCGCGACGAGATGGCCGTGCAGGCCTGGCTCAAGGGGCGCTCGGATCTGTGGATTCAACCGAAAGTGGACGGCGTGGCCGTGACGCTGGTGTACGAAAGCGGAAAGCTGGTGCAGATGATCAGCCGCGGCAACGGGGTTACCGGTCAGGATTGGGTCGGCCATGCGCACCAGATTGCGTCGATTCCTCATCATCTTGCGTGGGAAAATACGTTGGTGTTGCAGGGCGAGTTGTACTGGAAGCTCGACGATCATGTGCAGGCCGATGCCGGCAGTCTCAATGCCCGAAGCAAGGTAGCAGGCTTGATGGCACGCAAATTCATCAGCGAAGCCGAAGGCGCCAGTATCGGACTGTTTGTCTGGGACTGGCCCGACGGCCCGACCGCGATGCACGAGCGACTGGCGGGGCTCAGGGCGCTGGGGTTCGAAGACAGTCTGCGGTTCAGTGAACCGATGGAGGGGTTCAATCAGGCGCAGCGCTGGCGCGACCATTGGTATCGCAGTCCGCTGCCGTTCGCGACCGATGGTGTCGTTATCCGCCAGGGCGAGCGACCCACCTCGCAGCGCTGGCAGGCGAAGGCGCCTTACTGGATCGCTGCCTGGAAATACCCTTTCGCCCAGGCACTGGCCGAAGTGCGCAAGGTCAACTTCAACGTCGGCCGCAGCGGCAAGATCACTCCGGTATTGGACCTGGTTCCTGTTCAGCTGGACGACCGCAAGATCAGCCGTATCAGCGTCGGCTCGCTGCGACGCTGGGAGGAGCTCGACATTCGCACGGGCGATCAGGTGGCGATCAGTCTCGCCGGGCTGACGATCCCGCGACTGGACGGCGTGGTCTCGCGCAGTGCTGAGCGTGAGGTCCTGAAGATTCCGGTGAGTACCGACTACCATTCGCTGAGTTGCTGGCAACCGGTCGAAGGCTGTGAAGGCCAATTCCGGGAACGCCTGAAATGGCTCAGCGGCAAGAAAGGACTGGCACTCAGCGGAGTCGGACCGGGCACGTGGGACAAGCTGATAAATGCCGGACATATCAATGGGTTGCTCGACTGGATGACCCTTGATGGTGCACAACTTGCTAACATTCCCGGTCTCGGCTCGCGCAGCAGCGCTAAACTGCTGGAGACTTTCCAGGGCGCTCGCGAACAATCCTTTGTTATCTGGCTCAAAGCGATCGGTTTACCGCCGGCCGCAGGTGCCCCTCTTGGGGATTCCTGGTCGGCGCTCGCCGCTCGCAGCGTTGATCAGTGGCAAGCGCAAAGCGGTGTTGGCCCGGGTCGTGCGAAGCAATTGCACGCTTTTTTTCAAGACCCGCACGTGCAGGCGTTGAGTGAGCAACTGCGGGAACAGGGTATTCAGGGTTTTTAGTCATTTATGGCCGGACGATTGTGTGCAGCGTCCGGATGTGTGTATTCAAGGAGCGTCCATGAAATTCTTGTCACCGCTGATCATGTTCACTGCATGTGGCCTGCTGGCTGTTCCAGCTTTGGCCGCCGAGCAGGCGCCGGAGTTGAGCGGCTGCGCAGCCAAGCGTCAGGACATCAGCAATCAGATCGAACAGGCCAAAGCGGCCGGCAATGCCAGCCAGCAGGCCGGGCTGGAGAAAGCCCTGAGCGAAGCCACTGCCAACTGCACCGATGCAGGACTGCTCAAACAGCAGGAACAGAAAGTGCTGGATGCCAAGCGCGAGGTCAGCCGTCGTCAGGCTGATCTGAACAAGGCGATGGACAAAGGCGATCCAGAGAAGATCAACAAGCGCAAAGACAAGCTGGCCGAGTCCCGCAAAGAATTGCAGGACGCACAGGAGGAACTGGAGAAGGTTCAGCCTGACGAAGACGACGAATAGGCGGATCTGAATGGCGCGGCCGCTGCGCATTCTCCAGCAAGGCCATCGGCTGGAGCCGCGCGGGATCAGTGGTCGCGAAACTCTTTATGGCACGCGTCGCAGGCGTCTTCGACGTTGTTCATGGGCGGGATCATGTTCGCAGGCGTCAGTTGAAGTTGCTCAGTGGCGACCACCAACTCGCCGGTGCGGGTCTCCAGCGCTCTTGCCAGCGTTTGAAATCGCGCCTGTTTTTGCCAGACAGCGTCCTTGGCGCTGGTGTGCTCGGACTCTTTGACGGCAGGAAAATGCTTCCAGGGCTCGTGGGAAAGGGCGTCGAGTTTGACCGCACCGGCTGCAAACGCCGGCCCGTCGAACGGCAGACGCCCTCTCAGCATTCCGCCGATGTCTTCGCTGGTTTTCAGCATCTGTTTGAAGACCGCCTTGCGCTGTGCCAGCGGAGAATCCGCGTCAGGCCCACTGCAGCCACTCAACAGCAGCGCAGCTGCCACGATCAGACTTGCCGCTGACCGTGACAAAGCCCTTGAATACAACCTTATGAACTCACTGGATTCTGACTTCATGACGACTACTGACTGAACCGGCACAGCCGTGAAAATCAATACGATTCAAACCCGGATCAGACAGAAACGCCGAACAGGGCAACCACCAGCGCCAGACCGATGAACCACACCAGCGAGCGCAACGCAGCAAGGTCCGCCAGATAGAAGATGATGTAGAGCAGACGTGTCGTCACGAAAAGAACGGCCAGCACATCGATGGTCACCAACTGCGCGACGCCTGCGACGTGGGCGATGATTACGCCGGCCGCGAATCCCGGAATCGCCTCGAAGCTGTTCTGCTGCGCGGCGTGAGCGCGGCGAGGGAGACCTTCGAGCTGGTCGAGGAAGTCCCGCGGATTGTGGTTCTGCCGGGCGCCGAATCGGCCACTGCTGAACTTCGCGATCGAAGTGCAGACCAGCGGCAACAGAATCACGATCAAGACGCACCAAAACGCAACCGTCATACCAATATCCTTTTTTAGAATGTGAGCTTCATCAGAAGCATCCCGGCCAGCACCAATCCACAAGCTAAGAGCCGTGGGCCACCGAAAGGTTCTTTCAGATAACGCATACCGAACAGCACCACGAGCACGACGCTGACTTCACGTAATGCGGCGGCCTGTGCGACCGATCCCAACTGCATCGCCCAGAGTACGAGGGCGTAGCTGAATAACACGCAGAAACCCACGCTCAGCCCCAGTTTCCACTGCTCTCGCCAGAACGACATGAACGCCGGGCGCTTGTTGACCACTGCAAGCAGCGGAAAAGGCCACGCGCTGATGAACGTCAGCCAGACCAGATAATCCAGCGGGGCCACGCCACGCTTGAGTGCCTGCCCGTCAATCCAGGTGTAACTGCCGATGCACAATCCGATCAGCCCCACCACCGGCAGCATCGACCAAGGCAGCCGATCACCGCCGCCGCCCTGCCACAGCAGGCAGATCATGCCGCAAGGGATCAGCAAAATACCGACTATCTCCTGCGCCGTCAGCTGCTCGCCCGCAAAAATCAGCGTAAGCACCAGCACCACCAGCGGCGACAGCCCGCGCATCAGCGGATAGACCAGCCCAAGGTCGCCGACGCGATAAGCCCTGATCAGTAACGCGCGATAGAGCACTTCAAAAAGCGCCGAGGCGACCAGCCACGGCCAGATGTGCAAAGGCGGTGGAGCAACGAACCCGATGGTCAGAACTGCCAGAAAAAAAGCCACGACGTCCATGCTGGCGATGACCAGCAGGCGCTCGCCGCTGAATTTGATGAGTGTGTTCCAAGTGGCATGCAGCAGTGCTGCGATCAGCACCAATATCGTGGCGAGCAATGACGTCTCCCTGTTAGCGTGGTTCTACGAGCGTGCGATGGGTCGCTCGGGCCGGAGCACCGCGACCTCTCGCCGCGCCGGCGCGAACGAGGATAATGGATTGACCCGATGGCGACACGTCATGCGTATCGCTCATGTCGTGATCGCTGCCTGCTGCCACAAGCCGCAGGTTTGGCTAAGATGCCTGCCACGACAGCCGACAGCGGCTGCACTTCGATGCCAGGAGCCTGAATGTCCAGCGAAGACGACGCCACCGTCAGTGGCGCAGCACCCATGATTCCCGACCAACGCCGGGAGTTGATGCTTCGCCAGTTGCGCAAACATCAAGTGCTCAGCGTGCATCAGCTGATGGAGATGTTCGATTGTTCGCACATGACCATCCGCCGCGACATCGCCCTGCTCGAGCAGAGCGGCCGTGCCTACTCGGTGACAGGCGGCGTGCGCATCGCGAGTCAGGTGCACAGCGAACCCAGTCATCAGTCCAAGGCGGTCGTCGAGCTGCCGCAGAAGCAAGCGATGGCCAAGCTGGCCGCAGGCCTGCTGCACCCGGAAATGACGGTCTATCTGGACGCCGGCACGAGCACGCTGGAAATCGTACCGTACATCGTCGCCTTGTCCGGGATGACCGTGGTCACCAACGATTTTGGCGTGGTCAATGCGCTGGCCGACGCGACGCATGTCGATGTGATTCACACCGGCGGGATGCTCGACCACCCGAACCGTTCGTGCGTCGGCGGCCTGGCGGCGGCGACCCTGCGACAGCTAGCGACTGACGTGGCGTTCATGTCCACCAGTTCCTGGGATCTGCAGCGCGGCACGACAACGCCTTCGGCGTTGAAAGTCGAGGTCAAACAGGCCGCGATGCAAGCGGCATCACGCTGTGTGTTGATTACCACCAGTTCAAAATACGGCACGTTCGGCATGTACAAGATCGCCGGGCTCGAGCAGTTCGACGCGATCATCAGCGACGACGGACTGGCTCACGGCCCCGCCGAAAGCATCCGCGCCCATGGCGTCGAGTTGATGCTGGCGTCCGTCGACAAGCCGCGCTGAATTCGCCTGCACGCTCTCTTGTGCAAGCGTGGTCTTACTCGGTAGCGCGAGTGCCGTCAAACCACTCGCTGCTGACTCACTGTGATCGCAGGCCAGCGTTGCTACCACCCATCATGAAGCCTCGGCCCCGCCGAGGCTTTTTGTTTGCGGTCAAAAAATGATCAATGTTAAATTTTGTTAACAGAAAAAATTACTTCACATTATCCGCTCACAGGTTCACTATCTTTAACAGATCAGAACAAACACCGTTCGAGTGCTGATGAACTTCGGCGCTCAACCCGAGGAGAGACTCATGAATAACAAGAACGTCGGCGTGATTGGTTTGGGTGCCATGGGCCTGGGCATCGCCCGCTCCTTGCTGCGCAGCGGCTTCAACGTTCATGCCTGCGACGTACGCGCAGCCGTCACTGAGCAATTCGCCAGCGAAGGCGGCGTTGCGTGTGACTCTCCGGCCGCCATGGCCACCGCCTGCGATGTGATCATTACTGTCGTGGTCAATGCCGAGCAGACTGAAACCGTGCTGTTCGGTGAAAACGGCGCGGTCGCCGCGCTCAAGCCAGGCAGCCTGATCATCGGCTGCGCCACTGTCGCACCGACGTTCGCCATCGAGTTGGGCCAGCGCCTGACCGAGAAAGGCCTTCTCTACCTCGACGCCCCTATCTCCGGCGGCGCAGCCAAAGCCGCTGCCGGTCAGATGACCATGATGACGTCCGGCCCGGCAGACTCCTACGCCAAAGCAGACGCCATCCTCAACGGCATGGCCGGCAAGGTGTATCGCTTGGGCGACGCTCACGGCCTGGGCTCGAAAGTCAAAATCATCAATCAGCTGCTGGCTGGCGTGCACATCGCTGCCAGCGCCGAAGCCATGGCGCTCGGTCTGCGTGAAGGCGTCGACGCCGATGCGTTGTACGAAGTGATCACCAACAGCGCGGGCAACTCGTGGATGTTCGAGAACCGTGTGCCGCACATCCTGAAGGCGGACTACACGCCGCTGTCGGCAGTGGACATCTTCGTCAAGGATCTGGGCCTGGTGCTGGATACCGCGCGCGCCAGCAAATTCCCGCTGCCGCTGTCGTCCACCGCGCACCAGATGTTCATGCAGGCGTCCACCGCAGGCTTCGGTCGCGAAGACGATTCCGCGGTGATCAAGATTTTCCCGGGCATCGAATTGCCGACCGCCAAACCAGACAGCAACTGAGAGGCCGCAGATGAGCAACATGACTCCGCGCCCTCTGCTGGGCTGCATCGCCGACGACTTCACCGGCGCCACCGACCTTGCCAACATGCTGGTTCGCGGCGGCATGCGCACCGTGCAGAGCATCGGCATTCCGAGTGCAGACAGCCTGGCCGAGCTGGACGCCGACGCGATCGTGATCGCCTTGAAATCCCGGACCACGCCAGCCGCCGAGGCTGTCGACGAGTCGCTGGCCGCGCTGCACTGGCTGCGTGATCGGGGCTGCGAGCAGATCTTCTTCAAGTACTGCTCGACGTTCGATTCCACTGCCAAAGGCAACATCGGTCAGGTCAGCGAAGCGCTGCTCAACGCGCTGAACAGCGATTTCACCCTCGCTTGCCCGGCGTTCCCGGAAAACGGCCGCACCATTTTCCGTGGGCATCTGTTCGTCCAGGACCAATTGCTCAACGAATGCGGCATGCAGAACCATCCGCTGACGCCGATGACCGACGCCAATCTGGTGCGTGTCCTGCAATCGCAGACCCAACAGAAAGTCGGCCTGCTGCGTTACGACAGCATCGCCAAGGGCGTGGATGGCGTGCGTGCGCGCATCGCCGAGCTACGCGCCGAAGGTGTGGTCATGGCGATTGCCGACGCGCTCTCGGACGCCGATCTGTACACCCTCGGTGAAGCCTGCGCCGACCTGCCACTGCTCACCGGTGGTTCAGGGCTGGCGCTCGGCCTGCCGAACAATTTCCGCAAAGCCGGCAAGCTGCGCGATATCGACGCTGCTCGACTCGAGCAAGTCCAGGGCGGCGAAGTCGTACTCGCCGGCAGCGCCTCCGTCGCCACCAACGGCCAGGTTGCCGCGTGGCTCGACGCCGGGCGTCCTGCCCTGCGTATTGACCCGCTGGCGCTGGCCGATGGCAAGCCGGTGGTTGAGCAGGCACTGGCATTCGCCCGTGACGCCGGCCAGACCGTTCTGATTTACGCCACCAGCAGCCCCGAAGAAGTGAAAGCCGTACAAAAGCAGCTGGGTGTCGAACGTGCCGGCGCCATGGTTGAAGAGGCGTTGGGCAAAATCGCCCGTGGCTTGCTGGATGCCGGCGTGAAACGTTTTGTCGTCGCGGGCGGAGAGACCTCCGGCGCGGTGGTTCAAGCCTTGGGCGTCAGCCTGTTGAAGATCGGTGCGCAAATCGATCCAGGCGTTCCGGCGACGATCAGCAGTGGTCAGCAACCACTGGCACTGGCGTTGAAATCCGGCAACTTCGGTGGCCGCGACTTCTTCGATAAAGCGCTCAAGCAACTGGCCGGAGGCGCTCAATGACCACTGAAAACAAACAGCGTGAAGAAATCTGCGACATCGGCCGCCTGCTGTTCGGTCGCGGCTACACCGTGGGCAGCGCGGGCAACATCAGCGCCCGCCTGGAAGACGGTTGGCTGATCACCCCCACCGACGCGTGCCTGGGACGTATGGACCCGGCCGCGATCGCCAAGGTCAATCTGGCCGGCGAATGGGTTTCGGGCGACAAACCGTCCAAGACCCTGGCGTTGCATCGTCAGGTGTACGACCGCAATCCCGGCGTCGGCGGCGTGGTGCACACCCACTCCACTCACCTTGTAGCGCTGACGCTGGCGGGCGTCTGGAAGCCGGACGACATCCTGCCGCCGATCACGCCGTATCAGGTGATGAAAGTCGGCCACATTCCGTTGATTTCCTATGAGCGCCCAGGCTCGCCGAAGGTCGCAGAGCAAGTGGCGAAACTGGCCAACAGCGTGCGCGGCGTCATGCTCGAGCGGCTCGGGCCGGTGGTCTGGGAAAGCTCGGTGGCCAAGGCCGCTTACGCCTTGGAAGAGCTGGAAGAAACCGCCCGGCTCTGGCTGATGAGCAACCCCAAACCCGAACCGCTGGACGCAGCGGCTCTGGAAGAACTGCGCCAGACGTTCGGCGTGAACTGGTAATCGCGACAGCGTTTTGAACGGGGCCGTTGCGACGGTTTCGACGGCCCCGGCGATGCCGGAAAACAATAAAAAAGGACACAACATGACTCCTCTACTCCTGATGATCATCGCCGGAGCCGGCATCGCGCTGTTGCTGCTTCTGGTGCTCAAGTACAAATTCCAGCCGTTCGTGGCGCTGATGCTGGTCAGCATCATCGTTGCACTGGTGGCCGGCGTTAAACCGGCCGATCTGGTCGCAACCATCGAAGGCGGCATGGGCAAAACCCTTGGCCACATCGCGATCATCATCGCGCTGGGCGCCATGATCGGACGGATCATCGAGCTCTCCGGCGGTGCAGAAGCGCTGGCCAAGACGCTGATCAACCGTTTCGGCAACAAGCGCACGCCACTGGCGCTGACCGTCGCAGGTTTCATGGTCGGGATTCCGGTGTTCTTTGAAGTCGGCGTGATCATCCTGATGCCGCTGGCCTACGGCGTAGCCCGTGCCGCACGCAAACCCCTGCTGATCTTCGCCCTGCCGATGTGCGCAGCTCTGCTGTCGGTGCACGCGTTCCTGCCACCGCATCCGGGTGCCGTTGCCGCTGCCGGACAATTGGGCGCGGATCTGGGTCGCGTGCTGATGTTCGGCCTGCCGATCGTTGCCGTGCTGTGCTTGATCGGCTACGTGATTGCCGGACGCATGACGCGCAAGACCTACCCGATGACCGACGACATCCGCAGTGAAGTCTACGGTCCGCACATCAGTAATCAGGATCTGGTCGACTGGGCGAAAAACGACTATTCCAAGACCGCCGACGCCACCCACTCCGGCAAGCAACTGGGCCTGGAAGAAAGCGCCAGCAGCCTGGCCGCTCGTTTGCCGAAAGCACCCGCTCCGGGCGCGGGCATCATCATTGCGCTGATTCTGCTGCCTATCATTCTGATCCTGCTGGGCACACTGGCGACCACCATGCTGCCTGCCGACTCCGGCCTGCGCAGTGTGCTGACCGTTCTCGGCGCACCTCTGGTTGCGCTGCTGATCGACACCCTGCTGTGTGCGTGGATTCTGGGTTCGCGCCGTGGCTGGAGCCGCGGTCAGGTCTCGGACGTGATCGGTTCGGCGCTGCCGGGCGTTGCCATGGTGATCCTGATTGCCGGCGCCGGTGGCGTGTTCGGCAAAGTGCTGGTCGATACCGGAATCGGTGCGGTGGTGTCCGAAGCGTTGCGCAACACCGGTCTGCCAGTCCTCGCGCTGGGCTTCCTGCTGACATTGCTGTTGCGCGCCGTTCAAGGCTCGACCACAGTGGCACTGGTCACGACGGCCGGTATCCTCAGTCCGCTGATCGCGACCCTGAACCTGAGCGCCAACCACATGGCTCTGCTGTGCCTGGCCATGGGCGGTGGCGGCCTGGCCATGTCGCACATCAACGACGCCGGTTACTGGATGTTCACCAAACTGGCCGGTCTGAACGTCGGTGACGGCCTGCGCACCTGGACTTTTCTGGTTACCGTACTGGGCACGCTGGGCTTTCTCATGACCTTGCTGCTCTGGCCTTTCGTCTGACGGCTCCGGCCCTTTTCAAGACAGGAGAAAAACATGCCTCGTTTCGCTGCCAACCTCAGCATGATGTATCCGCAACACGATTTTCTCGCTCGCTTTTCCGCTGCGGCCAGTGACGGTTTCGAAGGCGTGGAATACCTGTTTCCGTACGACTTCAAGGCTGAAGAAATCAAGCTGCGCCTTGAGGACTTCGGCCTGACGCAGGCGCTGTTCAACGCCCCGCCGGGGGACTTCAGCAAGGGCGAGCGCGGGATTGCATCGCTGCCGGGGCGCGAGAGCGAGTTCCGCAGCGGTTTCCAGAAAGCGCTGGAATATGCCGCAGTCCTGGGCAATGACCGGATTCACGTCATGGCGGGCCTGCTGCCAAATGAGGAGCTGCGTCAGAAGCATCACGCGGTGTATCTGGAAAACCTGAGCCACGCGGCACAGGAAGCAGCGAAGGCTGGCATTACCGTGCTGATCGAGCCGATCAATACCCGCGACATTCCAGGCTTCTTCCTCAATCGTCAGGATCAGGGTCAGGCCATCCTCAAGGAAGTCGGGGCCGATAACCTGCTGGTGCAATTCGATTGCTATCACTGCCAGATCGTCGAGGGCGACGTGACCACCAAACTGCGTCGCGACTTTGCTGGCATCGGGCACATCCAGATCGCCGGCGTGCCGGATCGGCATGAACCGGACATCGGTGAAGTGAATTATCCGTGGCTGTTCGAAGAGATCGACCGCTTGGGCTACACCGGCTGGGTCGGCTGCGAATACCGCCCGCGCGGCGATACCAGTGAAGGGTTGCAGTGGCTGCGGGACTGGAAGGCGCGTAATCCCGGGTAATGCTCCCTGCCTCCACTGTAGAAGCGAGCGTGCTCCCGAAGCGTCAGATCAGCCAAAATTCTTTGGCCTGAATCACCGCCATCGCGAGCAAGCTCACTCCCACCTAGTTCGCGGGGTGACACAACCCGGCGGGACACCGCAAGCCCTGTGGGAGATTCTATGGTTGCAAACAACGGTTTTCAGGCCGTTTTGCTCACGT
>NZ_JARVSK010000040.1:0-31461 GCF_030209235.1 Pseudomonas sp. efr-133-TYG-103a | reverse complement strand
GACATGGAACGCGATGACCTGCACCGCGAGGTGCTGCGCACCCAGGGCAAACTGACCAGTTGCTTCGGCTATGACGCCATGGGTCGCAAGAGCTGGCAATTCGCATCGACGATGCCGGCTGACAAGCTCTCGCAGATTCACAATCCCGGCGACAACAGCCTGTTGGTTGAACACGGCCAGAACCCGATTCATCGCCGCTACGAATACGACCCGGCTGGCGAACTGATCCGCACCCTCGACAAACTGCGCGGCGAGATCAAGTACGAATACGAAGCCAACGGCCAGTTGCACAGCCGCGACTCGGGCAGACTCGTCGACAGCGAAGAGTTCCGCTACGACGCGGCCGCCAACCGACTGAACTTCAACACTAGCCAATTCGACCAGGTCAAAGACAACCGCATCAAGCGCTGGCGTGATCAGGAATATGCCTACGATGCCTGGGGCAACCTGATCGAAAAACGGGTAGGGCTGAGCACGCTGCAGACGTTCGCCTATGACTGCGAAAACCGGCTCGTCAAAGCTGAAACGTTGGTGAACGGCAAACTGCAAGGCATCGGAACCTATCGTTACGACAGCCTTGGCCGACGCATCGGCAAAGCGTCCGAGATAAACGGCCAAACCGAACACAAGCACTTCCTTTGGCAAGGTCTACGCATGCTGCGCGAAGAAACGCCGTGGCAGAGCAGCCTTTATGTCTACGAGCCCGGCAGCTACGCACCCCTTGCGCGAGTGGATCAACAGGAAGGTGAGTCCGAACAGAAGCTCTACTACTTCCACACCGACCAGATCGGCACGCCGCTGGAGATGACGGACGTTGATGGGAGCATTGTCTGGCAAGCCACGTACAAGGCATGGGGTGAGGTTGAGGCGCTAGCAGTCAATGAGGTTGAGCAGAACCTGCGTTTCCAGGGACAGTATTTCGACGACGAGACGGGGCTGCACTACAACACGTTTCGGTATTACGATCCGCAGGTGGGGCGGTTTATTACGCAGGATCCGATTGGGTTGGCAGGGAGTGTCAATCTTTATCAACAATCACCAAATCCTGTCGGGAGGGTCGATCCATTAGGTTGGACCTGCTCTACGACATTGAATGTTAACAAGCCCAAAATACTTAGCAGCCCTGATCTGTCGAGCGCAGAACGTTCGTTTCTTCAAAGACAGTTTACAAAAAAACAGAATGCACTGATCCGAGCAGCCAATCGAGGCGAGTTGGTCTGGTCACCGGGCACGCATGACGTTAGGATATCCTCGCTCCAAGGATCATATAGGAAAGCAGTTGCGGCGCGTTTTGAAAGAATGTTTGGACATGCCCCAGATTTGACTAAGCTCAATGCAGATCACCCAGTCGATCTAATCGTAGGTGGATCAGCGACACAAAGGTTGCAGATGCTTGACGAAACTATCAATAAAAGCGTAGGTAGCTCTATAAAGAATGCTGGTAGACGAGCGGGTCTAAGCCCCGGCGATAAAATTAGTGCTATCATTTTTAACTGAGGTTTTACGATGACTCAATATATTTCCGTTATAACCGATACAGCGACAATCGTGGTTTTCGATCTGATGGCCATCAAGCACAGGATTTCTGACACTCCGGATTGGTGGAGTATTCAACAGGATGAGGTGGATGAGGTGAATAAAGGTAACATCACCTTTTTAAATGTTGGTCAAGATGGTGTATACAGTATAAGCATTGTTGACGATATAAGTGATGAGGATGGGAGTGTGTATATAGGATTTCCCTCCGGTCATATCTTTATTGGTGCTGGTGAGGATACCACTGGAGGGGATTTAGAGCCTGATGGGTCGGACGCTATTCAAGGTAAAGTGATACAATTTACTCCCGGTAACTACAAGTTGAAATATAAAAAAATTGGCAATAATGTAGTTTTGTCGTTTTCATCCTCAGAAACAAAGTATAACTCTATTGTGGAATCCATACGGATTTAATTCTTTTGACAGATGTCAGGTGGGTTTATCTCTTAGAGTTCGACGTTGGGTAAAGTCGCGCGGTGTGTGCTGCTTCTATGAGAGTTTATTTTACTGAATTGGTTGCGGAGCTGCCCGCGATTTAAATTCTTTTAAGACCTGCCCTGTCGTTCGACCTGCGACTTCGGCTGGCATCTGACCCGCGTCTATTATATCGGCTACGGAGAGCATGCCGAACGTTCACAGTTCAGTGCCGAATTCGAACATGACTCAATTAGCCGCTTGTTGGCGAAGCTCAATCAGGATGCGCGTAAGATTACGCCTACGGCTAAGGCGATCGCCTGCGATCGATCGCGCGGCTGCCTGCATCGACCGGCAAGAATCTCGGCGTTGGTGAATAAACGCTCTAATTGTTCTATGATTCGGTTGATCGGATACTTCGAGAGACCACGCCTCAGGAACTCTGGACTACGAATACGACCCGCTAAGTTAGCGGCAAGCTGCCGATGGTAAGGTCCTACCGTTACGACAGCTTGGCCTATGTATTGGGAAGTCAGCCGAGATAAGCGGCCAGACCGAACACAAGCATTTTCTCTGGCAAGGCCTGCGCATGCTGCGGGAAGAAACGCCGTGGCAGTCTAGCCTTTATATCTACGAGCCGAATAGCTACGCGCCACTGGCCCGGGTCGATCAACAGGAAGGTGAGGCCGAACAGAAGCTCTATTACTTCCATACCGACCAGATCGGCACGCCGCTTGAGATGACGGACGTTGATCATTGGGGCTGGAGCGCAAAACCTTCTCACTCTCCAGATTTGTCTAAATGGTTTGAAAAAGGCGGCTCCGTTCATTCGGTGATAGAGGGGCGGACTTGGATATATAGTGACTGGGAAGGCGATACTGTGAGATACCCTAATGGGCATCCAGACTTCACTCCTTTTGAACGTCAGCAGATAGACGTGCCTGACCTAAAGGGGAACCATGGCAAAAATCCTGGTGGAGACTTTGGGAAAGCTGATGCTCTTGCGCCTAAAGGGCCTGCAGATTACGCCAAAAATACTTGGCACCACCATGAAAATATGAAAACGATGCAAGAAGTTCCTCAGAAGATTCACAACAGATTTACCCATTCAGGTG
Organism: Pseudomonas sp. efr-133-TYG-103a; assembly: GCF_030209235.1. Lineage (NCBI taxonomy): Bacteria > Pseudomonadati > Pseudomonadota > Gammaproteobacteria > Pseudomonadales > Pseudomonadaceae > Pseudomonas > Pseudomonas sp. efr-133-TYG-103a. The sequence continues at coordinate 28,396 of NZ_JARVSK010000040.1, read as the reverse complement.
GGGTAAAGAATATGAAGTCTATATGTTGAATGAGGTAAGTTATGCCGATTCTATATAAGAAAGGTCTCGTATCTACTGTTGTTGATTTCATTGAGGTGGAAGTCGGTAAGAAGTTACCTTCTGGCTATCGAGATTTTCTCTATAAAATGAACGGACTTTATTTTTCCTCCCCGCATTATGCTCAGATACCGTTGAAGGCTGTTGATGAAGGTGTTATCAGTTTTGATAGGTTTTTTGGATTTTTGCCTGATGAGGAATGTAACGACATTGTTAGCTTCAACAAAGAATTTATTGATGAGCTTAAATTTCTTCCGAACGCCATTGCTATCGGCGAAGATGGTGGTGGGAACCCTTATGTTCTTATAGGCGGGGAGAAGAAGGGCGTGTACTACTGGGATCGAACGCATTTGCATGAGTCTGACTCTCTAAATTCCTATGATATCGCGGAGCAGGAAGATAGCGGAAATCTCTTCTTAGTTGCATCAACGTTTAGTGGATTTTATTCGCTTGTTGTAGAGAGTGCGAATGGTAATCCAGATTTTGTAGAGGAAATTTGATCTGCTGCTGATGTAAACCTAGATAGATAGGCATATGTCAGCAGGTTTTTATTTTGGATTTGTACCGGGTGCCTGGTGGTATGACCGCCTTTGGATATGGCAATAGCAACTACTAGTCTATAGGGGTTAGATTATTAAATGAAAGGGTAGTACGGCACTTCAACAAGCCACAGCGTGCGGGCCCCGGGCGGGCATCTGACGCGCGTCGATGAAATCGGCTACGGCGAACGGGCGGAATGACCACAGCGCAGCACCGAATTCGAACGCGATTCGATAGGCCGTCTGCTCGCCAAACTCAACCAGGATGCACGTCAGGATTACACCTACGACGATGTGGATCGCCTGCTGTCGATTGCGCGGCTGCCTACAGCGATCGGTAAAAAACTCGGCGTCAGCGAAGAAACGCTCACGTTCGAGTACGACCTGTTGGGCCGTCTGATCAAGGAGACCACGCCCCAAGGCGCGCTGGACTACGCATACGATCCGCTGAGTAACCTCAACACGCTGACATTGCCGACTGGCCAACACCTCAACCACCTGTACTACGGCAGCGGTCACCTGCACCAACTGAACCTCGATGGCCTGCTCATCAGCGACATGGAACGCGACGACCTGCACCGCGAGGTGCTGCGCACTCAAGGCAAACTGACCAGTTGCTTCGGTTACGATGCGATGGGTCGCAAAGCGTGGCAATTCGCGTCGACAATGCCGGCTGACAAGCTCTCGCAGATTCACAATCCCGGCGACAACAGCCTGTTGGTTGAACACGGCCAGAACCCGATTCATCGCCGCCACGAATATGACCCGGCTGGCGAATTGATCCGCACCCTCGACAAGCTGCGCGGCGAGATCAAGTACGAATACGAAGCCAACGGCCAGTTGCACAGCCGCGATACGGGCAGACTCGTCGACAGCGAGGAGTTCCGCTACGACGCGGCCGCCAACCGACTGAACTTCAACACCAGCCAGTTCGATCAGGTCAAAGACAACCGCATTAAGCACTGGCGCGATCAGGAATATGCCTACGATGCGTGGGGCAATCTGATCGAAAAGCGGGTGGGCTTATCCAAACTGCAGACATTCAGCTACGACTGCGAAAATCGGCTCGTCAAGGCTGAAATGTTGGTTAATGGCAAGCTTCACAGCGTGGGCACCTACCGCTATGACAGCCTTGGCCGACGCGTCGGCAAGACGTCGGAAATCAACGGGCAGACCGAACACAAACACTTTCTCTGGCAAGGCCTGCGCATGCTGCGCGAAGAAACGCCGTGGCAGAGCAGTCTTTACATATACGAGCCCGGCAGCTACGCGCCCCTTGCGCGAGTGGACCAAAACGAAGGCGAGTCCGAACAGAAGCTCTACTACTTCCACACCGACCAGATCGGCACGCCGCTGGAAATGACTGACGTTGAGGGCAGCATCGTCTGGCAGGCCACCTACAAGGCTTGGGGTGAGATTGAGGCGCTAGCAGTCAACGGGGTCGAGCAGAATCTGCGGTTCCAGGGGCAGTATTTCGACGACGAGACGGGGCTGCACTACAACACGTTTCGGTATTACGATCCGCAGGTGGGGCGGTTTATAACGCAGGATCCGATTGGATTGGTGGGTGGATTCAATCTATATCAATACGCGCCTAGTGCTATCGGTTGGATAGATCCATTTGGATGGATGGGCACGCGGATAGATAATGTCTACCATTCCTTCGACAGTTTTGCCGTCCCTTCAGATCTTCGCTACTCGAGTGACGGAGTGCAATTCAACCGTGCAAACCAAAACTTCATCGGCAAAATGAATACAGACGCGTCCTTCCGCCGAGACATGCTCGGACGATACCCTGAACTGGACACGTGGATGAAAAAACCTAATATGGCTGGCAGCCCGGCAGGGCTCACTTGGCACCATCATGAGGATGTTGGCGTGTTAAAACTCGTGGATCGAGCTGATCACGCATCGAAGCATGGGATCTACCATCCCACAGGTAAGGGTGGGCGTGATATATGGGGCGGAGGCAAGGATGGGAGAAAAGGTAAACTCAACGGTAAAACTGGGCAACCACTAAAAGGATCTTGCGGATGAGTAAACTTAATATTCAAGAGCGGGCGGAAATTGGCTTAATTATTCAGGCTGTACTTGCAGGGGACATCGTTATGGATGATCTTTGTGTCTATGCCGAAGAGGATGTTGGTGAAATATCGCAAAGTCTTGCCTGTTATTTAGATCGATATCCAGAAATTGTTGATGACACCGAGGTCCACAGTGATTTTGTGTGCAATAATAATCTGGAGCTACTTTATTACGGTCAGCAATTTAAAGATGTTGTAGATCATGTTTATGATCAGAAACCATCTGCGACTCTGGGGGATGTCATTGCGGCACTAAATTATTATATGGATCATGATGACTTTCTAGGCTTTGACTGATGGTTTGATGACTAGTCAGTCTATTGAACAGATATTTTTATTAAGTCCTGTTTTAGCTCGCATGTCACTATTCTACTGTATAACTGGTATTTCAAATATTTGACGAGGTCAAAGACAACCGCATCAAACGCTGGCGTGATCAGGAATATGCCTACGATGCGTGGGGCAACCTGATTGAAAAGCGGGTGGGCTTATCCAAGCTGCAGACATTCAGCTACGACTGCGAAAATCGGCTCGTCAAAGCTGAAACGTTGGTGAACGGCAAACTACAAGGCATCGGAACCTACCGCTACGACAGCCTTGGCCGACGCGTTGGCAAAACGTCCGAAATCAACGGCCAGACCGAACACAAACACTTTTTCTGGCAAGGCCTGCGGATGCTGCGGGAAGAAACGCCGTGGCAGAGCAGCCTGTATGTTTACGAACCGAATAGCTACGCGCCACTGGCCCGAGTCGATCAACAGGAAGGTGAGGCCGAACAGAAGCTCTATTACTTCCACACCGACCAGATCGGCACGCCGCTGGAAATGACCGACGTTGAGGGCAGCATCGTCTGGCAGGCGACGTACAAGGCGTGGGGTGAGATTGAGGCGCTAGTCGTCAATGAGGTCGAGCAGAATCTGCGGTTCCAGGGGCAGTACTTCGACGATGAGACGGGGCTGCACTACAACACGTTTCGGTATTACGATCCGCAGGTGGGGCGGTTTATTGCCCAGGATCCGATTGGGCTAGATGGGGGCGTAAGCCTCTATAGGTACGCTCCTAACCCTATAACTTGGATTGATCCGTGGGGATGGGCATTCAAAAGTGTTAATTTTGAGGGATCAAGCGATCTATTTCCAGTATCTGGGAATCAGAAAAACATTGTGAGTATTGAGATGCAAGGATCTAGAGGGCGTGATTTTACTGAGGCTTATAAGCAAGCGGGATTGAAGGAAGCAGACGTCAAAGCGTTAGGTAAGTATACGTGGCATCACCTTGACGATTTCGATCCTACTACCGGTAGATCCACTATGCAGTTAGTGACAAGGTCTGCTCACGAAGCATCTTTACCCCATACTGGGTCCGTAGCGCAGTTTGAGAAACATTTCGGACTGCCTTCAGGGTCCTATGGAAGTAAGGACGCGATCGGCATATCGCAATCTAAAGGGTGGCTGAGAGGGCGCGCAGCAAGCTCCGCAACTTCGACTTGTTAGAGGTGATGAATGAAAGAGTTTACGCTTTTTAATTCTGAGGGGGCCGTAGGTCCGTCAGATATTTCTGTATTCGAAAAGTCGTTAGGGTTTACCCTGCCACGCGCATTTATAGATTTATATATCAATCACAACGGCGGTGAACCAAGCAGAAGCTGGGTCATCACAGATGATGGATATGATCCGATGCAGGTTGTGGACTTTAAACCCCTACTTAGTGAAGGCCCGGAAGGTTCATTGGATACTAAGTTCGTCGAGGGGTGTTATAAGGTTATGACCGAAAGGCAGGTGATTCCGCACACATTGTTACCATTTGCAGTTGATGGTGGCGGTAATTTTTTCTGCTTGGACTTGCTTAGCGGTGCAGTAGTTTTTTACGCTGTTGATAGTTTTCGAGAGGAAATGAGCATGGTTGCCAATCAAGTAGCTGTTCAAAAAGTAATTGCTCGGACTTTCGAAGGTTTTATCGACGAGTTGGAAGAGGATCCTGGTTTTTAGTCCGAAGCTGCTCAGGAGGGCAGTATGATGAGGCGACGTATCAAGTATCATAAGGGCAATTTCTAAAGAAGTTAGTTTTCTAGCTTGGTCGATCTTATGCTGCCTGCGCTAAGCGCATACGCCATTCAACTTCGCGATTAACAGCAACCTCGGCGGCGGTAACTGTTTGTTGACGTGTGTAGAACGTAATCCGCTGCCGTTACGACCAACCGCAAATGGCCTGTATTCCCACACCAGCCAGTTCGATCAGGTCAAAGACAACCGCATCAAGCGCTGGTGCGATTAGGAATATGCCTACGATGCGTGGGGCAACCTGATTGAAAGGCGGGTCGGCCTGAGCAAACTGCAAACTTTCCAGTACGACTGCGAAAATCGCCTTGTCAGAGCCGAAACCCTCCTCGACGGCAAGCTTCACAGTACCGGCACCTATCGTTACGACAGCCTTGGACGGCGCATCGGCAAGACGTCCGAGATAAACGGCCAGACCGAACACAAGCATTTCCTGTGGCAAGGCCTGCGGATGCTGCGCGAAGAGACGCCGTGGCAGAGCAGCCTTTATGTCTACGAGCCCGGCAGCTACGCGCCCCTTGCGCGACTAGACCAAAACGAAGGCGAAGAGGAGAAGAAGCTCTACTACTTCCACACCGACCAGATCGGTACGCCGTTGGAAATGACCGACGTTGAGGGCAGCATCGTCTGGCAGGCCACTTACAAGGCGTGGGGTGAGATTGAGGCACTAGCAGTCAACGGGGTCGAGCAGAATCTGCGGTTCCAGGGGCAGTACTTCGACGACGAGACGGGGCTGCACTACAACACGTTTCGGTATTACGATCCGCAGGTAGGGCGGTTTATTACGCAGGATCCGATTGGGCTGTTGGGTGGTAACAATCTTTACTCTTATGTGCTTGCTCCCATACTTTGTATAGACCCACTGGGATGGCTTCCGTGGGAGAAGGGGGGCTTCGATAGCTGGTTCAATAGTGCATCAGTCGACGATGTGGTTAATAATAAGATGGCAGTCGAGGATGCACTTCGGCGACCTGGAGGTAAGCATGAAATGTTTCCAGTGTCGATGGCGCCTAAAGCAAAGGAGCTTGGCTTTACTGCTCAAGAGCTTAAGGAGATGACGGTGCCCACCAAAGATATTACGTTTGTAAGTTTCACCGATAGACATGGTAATCCGGTGCCGGATGGTCCGCATCACGGTAGCAGTGCTGGCAGGAATTTTCATAATAAGCTGATAAAAGATTTGGCTAAAACTAAAACTAAATCTGAGGCGTTGAGTGTGATCGATGCCCATCACCGTGCTCACATGAAGCTTGGGAGTTGCTAAATGGATACTTATGATATCGATCGATTCGACAAAGTGCACCTTTGGGTTGGTACGAATTTTGAATCTGACGCAATATACAATAAATATTTCGAATTGGACTATTCTGCTGAGCTCGATGAGCCAGCTTACAAAGTATGTCGGTTTTGCAAGGATTTAGGTATACGATGGTATGATGAGGATTTTATTGGGATTATACCTAGATCTGATAAAGAGCTCACGCTAGATGAGATTCTTAAAGAGTCCGCCATAGACCCTGCGGAACTGGAAAACGTCAAGGCTGAATGCGAAAATTTAGGAATCAAACGGGCGAATGCAATATTTTGGTATTCAGATGGCGGAGTTTCGGTCCCTCACCCGTATAAAGCTAGCTATAACGGATTAAGATATATAGGTTTGTTTCAAGGGAATTGATTTAATCTTTATTCAGTGATTGAATTTCTGCCTGGTATTCGAGAGCTTGAAATAAGCTCTCGATTTTTCATCCTCATAGTGACTGGTAATTCGCGGCTTCTTACCCTAACGCGAGGCTCTAGTAACCGCGCTACGACGACAAGGGCAACCTCATCGCCGAAACCGACGCCCTCGGCCACAAGACCGAATACCTCAACAGCGACGACGGCCTGCCGCACACCATCATCGACGCGACGCGCAAGTCGAAATATCTGTGGTGGAATGGTTTGGCTCAGGTCGAGCGTTTTCAGGACTGTTCGGGCAAAGGTACCTTCTACACCTACGACGACCGCGCCCACTTGGTGGCCGTCACCGATGCGTTGAATCAGACCACCAGGCTTGAGCGTAAGCCCGACGGCGAAGTACTGCGCATCGATCACCCGGACGGTACTGCCGAGTCTTTTACCTACAACGCCCTCGGTCAGGTGCTGACGCACACCGACGGCAAAGGCCAGACCACGCGTCTGCTGCGAACCGCGCGCGGATTGCCGAGCAGTCGCCAGGACGCCAAAGGCCAACGGATTCGCTACGAGTACGACAAGGCCATTCGCCTCACTGCACTGGTCAATGAAAACAACGCCGCCTATCAGTTCGCCTACGACGCCTCGGATCGTCTGATCGAAGAAAAACGCATCGACAACCTGACACGCCGTTTCAGCTACAACCTTGGCGGGCATCTGACGCGCGTCGATGAAATCGGCTACGGCGAACGGGCGGAACTACCACAGCGCAGCACCGAATTCGAACGCGATTCGATAGGCCGTCTGCTCGCCAAACTCAATCAGGATGCACGTCAGGATTACACCTACGACGATGTGGATCGCCTGCTGTCGATTGCGCGGCTGCCTACAGCGATCGGTAAAAAAATCGGCATTGGGGAAGAAACGCTCACGTTCGAGTACGACCTGCTGGGCCGTCTGATCAAAGAGACCACGCCCCAAGGCGCGCTGGACTACGAATACGATCCGCTGAGTAACCTCACCACGCTGACATTGCCGACTGGCCAACACCTCAATCACCTGTACTACGGCAGCGGTCATCTGCACCAACTGAACCTCGATGGCCTGCTCATCAGCGACATGGAACGCGATGACCTGCACCGCGAGGTGCTGCGCACCCAGGGCAAACTGACCAGTTGCTTCGGTTACGATGCGATGGGCCGCAAAGCGTGGCAATTCGCGTCGACGATACCGGCTGACAAGCTCTCGCAGATTCACAATCCCGGCGACAACAGCCTGTTGGTTGAACACGGCCAGAACCCGATTCATCGCCGCCACGAATACGACCCGGCTGGCGAATTGATCCGCACCCTCGACAAACTGCGCGGCGAGATCAAGTACGAATACGAAGCCAACGGCCAGTTGCACAGCCGTGACACGGGCAGACTCGTCGACAGCGAAGAGTTCCGCTACGACGCGGCCGCCAACCGATTGAACTTCAACACCAGCCAGTTCGATCAGGTCAAAGACAACCGCATCAAGCACTGGCGCGATCAGGAATATGCCTACGACGCTTGGGGCAATCTGATTGAAAAGCGGGTCGGGCTGAACACGCTGCAGACGTTCGCCTACGACTGCGAGAACCGGCTCGTCAAAGCTGAAACGTTGGTGAACGGCAAACTGCAAGGGATCGGAACCTATCGTTACGACAGCCTTGGACGACGCGTCGGCAAGACGTCCGAGATAAACGGGCAGACCGAACACAAGCATTTTCTCTGGCAAGGTCTGCGGATGCTGCGCGAAGAGACGCCGTGGCAGAGCAGTCTTTACATATACGAGCCCGGCAGCTACGCGCCCCTTGCGCGAGTGGACCAAAACGAAGGCGAGGCCGAACAGAAGCTCTACTACTTCCACACCGACCAGATCGGCACGCCGCTGGAAATGACTGACGTTGAGGGCAGCATCGTCTGGCAGGCCACCTACAAGGCTTGGGGTGAGATTGAGGCGCTAGCAGTCAACGGGGTCGAGCAGAATCTGCGGTTCCAGGGGCAGTATTTCGACGACGAGACGGGGCTGCACTACAACACGTTTCGGTATTACGATCCGCAGGTGGGGCGGTTTATAACGCAGGATCCGATTGGGTTGTTGGGCGGAAAGAACTTATACCACTATTCACCAAACCCAATTCGGTGGATTGATCCTCTAGGCTGGGTGCATGAGAGTACAGGTGGGTACAATGTATACGGTCTTTTTGACAAAGGTGCAGATAAGCCTTATTACGTCGGAATTACGGATGATTTGTCGAGACGGCGTGTAGAGCATGTTGGAACAGGCAGGCTTACACAGGGTGCCAGAATGAAACCGTTGGATACTGATGTAACCTACGGTCAGGCCAGAGGATATGAGCAGGCATATATAGATAGTTACGGCACCAAAACCGGCACTATTGGAGAGGATATTTCTGCCACTAATCGCGGTAATAAAATTAATTCTTATGATAGGAATAACACAACTCGACGGGCTTCAAGGCAGGCTGATTTTGAGGCTCATTACAAGGCTAAAACTGCAGCGCAGGCCAAAACCGGCGCAGGAGGATGTGGATGAAGCAATTAGTTATTTATGGGTGGGAGTCTAGAAAAAAGACACCATTGCGCAACATTGAACCTGGAGATATATTTTGCTTTTCAGTGGAGGGGGGATATCGCTTTGGCCGAATTATGAGCCGCAATAAGCTGGGGCATGTAGCTGAAATCTTCAACACAATAAGTGGAAGTCCGAATCCGGTAGATCTGAAATTTGATCGCATCGGTCGACCAGTAATTCTAGATTCGTATGGCCTGTTTGATCGAAAAATTGAAGGGGACTGGAGGGTCGTCGCGCATCAAGAAGAGTACAGTCCCCCAGTTGATGAATCCATATATTTTACATTTGGAGTCGGGGCCGGATGTAGAAGGGTTGATATTTTTGATAATGAAGTTGCTATTTCTGAGTTTGAAGCTAAGAAGCTCGCTGACTACTCTCCTCTTGGCGAGCAAGACGTGATTGAGGAGCTTGGGCTCTAGTGGTGCAAGAATGTTGTTGAAGGTGCTGCTAAGATTCGAAATTTTGACTGTTCACTAAAAGTTAGGAGTAAAGAAACTATAACCTGTTTAAAACTCTAGCCCTTTCATTATAAAACAGCAAGCGCGATGACCTCTCCCGGGAGGTTATCCGCATCCAAGGCAAACTCACCAGTTGCTTCGGTTACCATGCGATGGGCCGCAAAGCGTGGCAATTCGCATCGACGATGCCAGCTGACAAGCTCTCGCAGATTCACAATCCCGTCGACAACAGCCTGTTGGTTGAACACGGCCAGAACCCGATTCATCGCCGCCACGAATACGACCCGGCTGGCGAATTGATCCGCACCCTCGACAAACTGCGCGGCGAGATCAAGTACGAATACGAAGCCAACGGCCAGTTGCACAGCCGCGATACGGGCAGACTCGTTGACAGCGAAGAGTTCAGGTACGACGCTGCCGCGAATAGGCTGAACTTCAACACCAGCCAGTTCGATCAGATCAAAGACAACCGCATCAAGCGCTGGCGTGATCAGGAATATGCCTACGATGCATGGGGCAACCTGATTGAAAAGCGGGTGGGCTTATCCAAGCTGCAGACATTCAGCTACGACTGCGAAAATCGGCTCGTCAAAGCTGAAACGTTGGTGAACGGCAAACTACAAGGCATCGGAACCTATCGTTACGACAGCCTTGGACGGCGCATCGGCAAGACGTCCGAGATAAACGGGCAGACCGAACACAAGCATTTTCTCTGGCAAGGTCTGCGGATGCTGCGCGAAGAGACGCCGTGGCAGAGCAGTCTTTACATATACGAGCCCGGCAGCTACGCGCCCCTTGCGCGAGTGGACCAAAACGAAGGCGAGTCCGAACAGAAGCTTTACTACTTCCACACCGACCAGATCGGTACGCCGTTGGAAATGACCGACGTTGAGGGCAGCATCGTCTGGCAGGCCACTTACAAGGCGTGGGGTGAGGTTGAAGGGTTCGTCGTCAGTGAGGTCGAGCAGAATCTGCGGTTCCAGGGACAGTACTTCGACGACGAAACGGGGCTGCACTACAACACGTTTCGTTATTACGATCCGCAGGTGGGACGGTTTATTACGCAGGATCCGATTGGGTTGGATGGAGGGATGAACCTCTATAGATATGTTCCTAACCCGACAGGTTGGATAGACCCTTGGGGGTGGTGCAAGACAAGGGGTATGGGAGTCTGCAAGTCTGGCCACCACGTCCCCGCTGTTAGGAAATCCGTTGGTCGGCCATGATTGTCAGGGTTACTTTCCAAAATTGGCTCAATTCAATAAGGTTGAACAGACTGTCGCCGATCCGAAAGCGATCAGAACTTTCAAGCCAGATGGTACCATCGAAACCATTTTGAGGTCAGAATGAACGAGAAGTCCGAACTATTAGTTGAAAAGCTTCTCGATGAGGTTAAAAGGTCATCTTCCGGTGAGCTAGGACTTCCTTTGAGGCGACTGTTGTGGAGCACAATTACAACAGAGAAGTCGGATGCTGAAAAAATAATAATTTTGACGACGCTTGATGTCATATGCGTGAAACACGCGGGAGCAATCTGGTCTAAAAAGTTTGGGAGTGAAGACGGATTGGTTTCGATCTTGTCAGTTGCGTCTGGTGTCGCTGCGAAAACTATCCCACAACACAAGGCGTTGAGTATCCGGGACGAATTCTATGTATTCGTGGTGGAGGACCAAGAATATGAGGATGATGAATATCCAGCGATGTTTGTCGGCCACGCAGCTGCAAATAGTATCTCGACCGCAATAGATGATTTTTCATTTGATCCTTCTGACCTCAGAAATGATCAGGATCTTGATCCAGAGGCGTTTGAGCCTAGTTATTTAGTGGCTTCTGCTTTTGCCGGTGGCTTAGGCGATGATGGAGACACCGAGCGTCGTCGGCATTTTTGGGAATGGTATCTAAATATCGCTGTTCCGCAGGTTGTCTGAACAAAATTCTTTTTGTTGGACGATTTTGAGGGGAGAAAACTCACCATTTGTCTCGTCGTAGAATAATTGTGATCTAGTTTGTCAGATCCGATATCGCTACGACGACAACTGCTAGCTCATCGAAGCAATTAGCCGCAATGGCGACTCGACGCGTCGACTCAGCTAACCCGAACGCGTCATGGCGATCCATAGCAATCCGTTGCGGCTGAGGTGCAACTGCATCTGGGAAACCATCGGCGGGCAGCCGAGACTTTGGCGGCAGGCGCTACGGCATTGAACTCGACGAAGTTGGCAACATGACCGGCATCAACCACGATTTCTCCCGCCTGATTGAGGAAGCCAACCCGCTAGGCCGCACTACCACGTACAAGCACCACCTTGGCACCACGCTGATTACCGAGACGACATTTCCGGACCGCGTCGTCTGGCAAGCGCGCTACGACGTTGATGGCAACTCCATCGCTGGAACAGCTGCCCTCGGCCGCTAGATCGAGTATCTCAACAGCGACGACGCGCGGTGGTATATCATCCTTCGCCGAACGTTGCACTTCGAATACCCGCGATGGAACGGTTTTGTGCACATCAAAAGCTTTCATACCGTTAAGGCAAAAGGATTATGGCTAATGAATCTCGACTCCGATTATCTTAAACGCGGTGCTTGGATATGTTTCAGTGTGCTTGTATTTGCCATGATTCTCGGCCTCTCTGTAGTACCGTTCTTTTGGACTGTCTATTTATTTATTTTTATCTTGAAGCTAAGTTGGTTTCTTTACTTGATCTATTTTTGTGAGAGGTTCACATTTTATCTCTGGTCAGTGTTAGCCAGTGTGCAGGGTTTTCTGATCATACCGGCGAGCAGTATGGCGTATTCTATCGCCGCTGATGTATGGGGGGCGGTAAGTGCTGGAGCCTCAATTGCAGGATTGTTACCTGCGGCTTTAGTGCTTTTGGTTTTTTATATAATTGCTCACACAGAACCGACGTTTCATCCATTTGAATACAGCGGAAACAAGGTGAAGGTGGTGCCGAAAGTTAGCAAGGATTCATCGGCAAGGTATTTTGTTGCCTTGTCGGCTGGTGCATCTACGCTAGCCGCGAGTGTCTTTATTAAATTTTTTGGAGTTTCGGCGGCGGGGGTCATTGGTGCGATTGTTCTAACCATCTGCGCTTTAGTAATTCTTTACCATATGCGTCATACAGTGAGAGCGCTGCGCACTTTAAGCATAAAGCAAAACACCACATCAGTGGCCTACACATTTATGGAGATCGAGGAAATTCGCCAAGCGCGTAGTCGCTGGTGGATCAGCAGATTTTTCAAGTGGGTAGGTTTCCGGCGCAAGTCCCCGAGTGCTTGATTGACGCTGATTCTGGCGCGCAGGTTCATCCGCTGATCGCGTGTTACTGGTTTAAGGAGTAGTTGAAGCGATGGACCTCTCGTCGCTGTTTTCTGCACAGAACAGGCGCCTGTTTAAGTTGACCATGGCCCTCAAGGGTGGCCAGGAGCTGTTGCTTGAGTCCTTTGCGGGGAGTAAAGGGCTGTCGACCGATTTCGGGTTTCAGCTTGAACTCATTTCCGATGACACTGGCGTGAAGCTAAAGTCCGCGATTGGGCAGGCTGCGACCATCGAGATGGGACTTGCCACGGGCGGCCGCCTATACATCAATGGTCACGTGGTGAGCTTCGGCAACAATGGCATTGACGGTGACATGTCTTGCTATTCTGCCTACGTGGGATCCCGGCTAGCCGCAATGGCGACCCAACACGTCGATTCAGCTAACCCGAAGGCGTCATGGCGACTCATAGCAATGCGTTGCAGCTGAACTGCAACTGCAGCTGGGGAACCATCGACTGCCAGCCGAGACTTTGGCGGCGAGCGCTACGGCATTGAACGACGAAGCTGGCAATGTGACCGGGATCAGCCTGCCAGACGCCACCGACTGATCTTCAAGTACGGCGATTTCTCCCGCCTGATCGAAGAAACCGACCCACTAGCCCGCACTAATCACGCACAAGCACCATCTTGGCATCACGCTGATTACCGAGACTACATTTCCGTACGGCGGCATCTGGCAAGCGCGCGACGACGACAAGGGCATCCTCATCGCCGGCCTCGGTCGCAAATCCGAATACCTCAACCGCGACGGCCTGCATCGCGCTATCATTGACGCAAGTATGGGCAGGGAGAGATTATGATTTCGAAAACAGATTTACTTGGCGCTTTTACAACTGTCGAGGAAAGCGGCAATGGGCACTATTTCTTTCAGCATTCATTACCTAAGAACGTAATCCAATATTGTCTAAAAAGTTTGCCTGATATGGATCTTGTTACTGTATGCGACGATGTCGTGGACACGGATTTTGCTACTGTAGTGTTAAACCATGCCCCGCCGACACTGTCATTGCTCCAGCCCACGGTTTTCAAAATTGCCGATAACAACCATGGATTTTCGTACGCGATGGCTGTCCCAGGTAATTATCATTCGAGTTTGAAGGGCGCATTGGACTTGAACCGAGAGAAACTATATCTGTGCATTCCTATCCATCGGTGTGAATTTTCTGGGAAAGAGTCAGAGGCGGAGTTTAAGGAGGCCATGAATAGAGTGGTGCCAGTGTTTAAATGGAAACGAGACGCGCATCCAAAGCTGAAGGTCTATTTTGATAATCCTGATTCCGGGGCCGGGACGTGTGAAGACGGCGCTCTATTGAGGTATTCTGTGCTTCTCTCGGAAATTCAGAACTTGAACGGTGTTGTGAATGGTTTTATGGAGATAACCAATTATAAGGGAGAGGTAGTCGAAGTGCTCTCGCCCGCGCTCGATAACTTCACTCTGATCCGTAATCGATCAGAAGAGGAGGCGATGAGCTTTCCCGACTTAATCAACCAGATATTGGCATTCGCGGGCGTTTGGGATAAATGATGAGTTGAGCCGGTTAGCGATTGCATCAATCGTCGTTCCAGATGCGCGTGAGGAACTTATAGCTCACATAAACGAAAAGGGGCCTGCCTTCGCGGACACAACCGGTCAGCTCATTGATAAAGAGTGCGGTAAGGCCGTCCGCCTAACTGCCTGGCTCAACGCAAATACGTTCACTATGAGCAGAACGACCACGGCGCAGTGCTGCACAGGATTCGATAGGCGTCTGCTCCGCAAATCCAACCGACCAAACCCCAAACAAAATTGTCCCCTCCACCCGTCGGCGCCAAGGCACTTGCCTGTAAATGTCGTCTCACATCTATACGCGCAGACATCCTGCGCCGTAGACGGGAGAATCGTTATGGCGATCGAAAACAACGGGCCGGAAGCCGCGTATCCTGGGCCGGACGAAAAAAGCCCGGACACGGGCGAAGACCACGATTCGGGGCTTGAGCGCACCAGTTCCGAGCCCAAGCAGGGCACTGGCGAAAGACCGGTGGACTGGAATCCGCCGCCGGGTAATCCGGGTTCTGATCAGGATGCTCAGGTTCCGCGGGAGAACGGCAGCGCCAGGACGGACAGCCTGATCGATTCCGAGTAGTGCCGCTGTCACCCTCAAAGCCCAGGCATGCACCTGGGCTTTTTATTTGGCTCGCCGGTCAAGACACAGAAACGATGCCAGCCTTTGCTCAGACGAGCGCGCTTACACGGACATTGCGCTGGTGATCTGGGCATCAGCCTTGATACCCCTGATTGCACATCAGGTAGGCGGGCGGTCTGGATTGAACGCCTCGACCAGGTATTCGATGACTTTACTCACGCGGGCGGTGTGGCGCAGGTCTTTGTGGGTGACGAGCCAGACGTCGTAGGTCTGCGCGCGGGTGCGTTGCGGCCACACTTGCACCAGCCCGTCGCGTTCGCCCATGGGGATCGGGATTTCCCCAAGCCCGAGCCCCGCTGCGAGCGCGGTGCGCACCAGCAGACTGCTGTTGGCGCTGGCAACCACGCGTGCGGCCTGAACGGTTTCCTGTGCCAGGTTGTAGCGTTCGCCAGCGTCGACATGGGCCTGGAACCCGACGATGTCATGCCCGGCGAAGCCGCTGCCGATGTGGGGCGTGCCGCGACGTTCGAGATATTGCTGTGAAGCGAACAGGCCGATTGGCCAGCTGGCGAGGCGACGGACGAGAAGGTCCGGGTTGTCCGGTTTGATGGTGCGCAGCGCGATGTCCGCTTCGCGCTTGGCCAGGTTGAGCATCTCGGTGCCCGCTTTGATTTCTACCCGTACGTCAGGGTACGCATCATGCAGGCGGGCGATGGCGGGGATCACGAATTCGATGGCCAGCGAGTCCGTGGAGGCGATACGCACGAGCCCGACAGGCCGGTCATCCAGCCCCTCGATGCGCCGCTGCAGTTCATGACTGGCCTGTTCCATCTGCTCGGCGGCGTCCAGGGCGGCCTCGCCTGCGTTGGTGAGCGAATAGCCCTCGGACGTGCGCAGAAACAGCGTTGCGTTCAATGCCTGCTCCAGCGCTGCGACCCGCCTGCCCACCGTTGCCTGATCGACATTGAGAGCGCGCGCCGCTCCGCGCAAGGTCGCCACCCGCGCCACTGCCAGAAAGAATCTTGTGTCATCCCAATTCATACCGTCCACACCTGCTGCAAATATGCATCGCCAGTATGCTGAATCGCTGCATTATTTCCTATGCCGGTGTGGTTATCCTGAATGCCTTTCACGGGCCGGTGTCACAGCCTGTACCGTTCACTCCTATGAGGTGCTCCATGAATTTGCCTGAACGCATGAACTACATTCAGATCACTCAACCCGGCGGCCCGGAGGTTCTACAACTGGCGCAGGCCGACGTGCCTGTTCCGGCTGAACGCGAACTGCTGATGAAAGTCCACGCCGCTGGCATCAACCGCCCGGATGTGCTGCAGCGCGCCGGCAAGTACCCGATGAAACCCGGCATGAGCGCAGTGCCCGGCCTTGAGGTGGCCGGTGAGGTCGTAGGCGTCGGCAGCGCAGTGGCGGATTTCAAGGTTGGCGACCGGGTGTGCGCGTTGACCAACGGCGATGGCTACGCCGAATACTGCACCGTCATCGAAACCCAGGCGCTGCCGATCCCTGACGGCGTGGACATGATTCATGCGGCGGCCATACCGGAAACGTTTTTCACAGTCTGGGCCAATCTGTTCGAACTGGGACAGGCGCGGGAGGGCTCGACGGTGTTGATCCACGGTGGCACCAGCGGCATCGGCACGACCGCGTTGATGCTCTGCAAAGCACTGGGTATTCGCGCATTCGCCACGGCGGGCAGCGAGGAGAAGTGCGCGCAGATCCGCGCCCTGGGCGGTGAAGCGATCAATTATCGCGAGGCTGATTTTGCCAAGGTCATCGCCGAGCGCACGGACAACAATGGCGTCGACGTCATTCTCGACATCATGGGTGGCAGCTATTTCGCCGGCAACGTGGCGTCCCTCGCACGCCGCGGCCGGCTGGTCATCATTGGCTTTCTGGGCGGTGCGTCGGTGAAAGACTTCAATCTGCTGACCCTGCTGGACAAGCAGGCATCGGTCACCGGCTCGATGATGCGTTCACGCAGCGCGCAGGAAAAGGCCGACGTGGCTCGGGGCGTCAGGGACAATGTCTGGCCGTTGCTGCAAGCGGGTCAGTGCCTGCCGATCATCGACCGTGTCTTCCCCCTCGAAGACGCAGCCGGCGCCCATCAACGCATGGAGCAGGGCGACCACATCGGCAAGATTGTGCTGAAGGTCGTTTGATCCGGACGCATGTTGCCGACGGGACCCTGCGTATCAGCCCCTCAGCGGCTTGAAGAATGCCCTGATCTCCTCTGCCAGCAGCTCAGGCTGTTCGAGTGCCGCGAAGTGGCCTCCACGGGGCATGATTTCCCAGCGGTGGACATCGAAGGCCCGCTCGACCCAACTGCGCGGGGGCATCGGCAGCTCCTTGGGGAAGACCGCCACGCCCAGCGGCGTCGCAACCCGCTCGTCAGCCTGAAACACCAGCGGGTTCTGGCGGTTTTCCTTGTACAGCCGCAGGCTGGCGTCGAGCGTGCCGCCGAACCAGTACAACGCGATGTCGCCGAGCAGCGTGTCCAATGGCACCACGGTTTCAAGGTCGCCTGGGTGATCGACCCAGGCGTGGAATTTTTCAGCGATCCAGGCGGCCAGGCCGGCGGGTGAGTCGGTCAGCGCAAACGCCAGGGTCTGCGGCTTGGTGCTGTGCAGCGCAGCATAGGCGCCTTCGGACGCCGCGAACTGACTGCTGCGGGTGAGGAAGTCCTGCTCCTGCTCGGTCACTGCATGCGGGCCATCATCGGTGTGCGGCCTGAAGCTGCCGGGAATGTAATTGACGTGCACGCCCGAAAGCATCGCGTGGTTGTCGCGCGCCAGCCACATCGACACGCCCGCCCCGATGTCGCCTCCCTGAGCGCCAAAACGCGTGTAGCCCAACGTCCTCATCAACGACGCCCAGAGCCCTGCAATCTGCCGGGAACTGACGCCCGGCCGGGCAGGCGCAGGCGAGCAGCCGTAGCCCGGCAGCGACGGCACCACCACATCAAAAGCGTCTGCTGCATCGCCGCCATGGCTGGCCGGATCGGTGAGCAGCGGCATCAGCCGCTCCAGCTCCAGAAAAGAGCCCGGCCAGCCATGGGTGATGATCAACGGCATGGGCTTGGGGCCGTTGCCGCGCTGGTGCACGAAGTGGATCGGCTGGCCGTCGATGTCGGCAATGAATTGCGGCAACTGGTTGATGCGCCGCTCGACACTGCGCCAGTCGAAGCGCTCACGCCAGTGGTTCAACAGCCGTTGAACGAACGCCGTCGCGGTGCCGTCGTCCCAGCTGTGCGGGTCCAGGCCTTCCGGCAGACGCACGCTGCGCAGGCGCCGTTGCAAATCTTCCAGCTGTTCGCTGGGGACGGCCAGGGTGAACGGGCGGATAGGCATGACGATGTCCTGTGCAGTGACCGGATGCGGTGGATGTTCAGGTTGGCTGAATCAACGTTGCTCCACAAGGTTGAGAAAGCGCCGCGTGCGCTCGTTGTCGGGGTTGACGAGGATCTGCTCGGGCGAACCGTCGGCCACGATCTTGCCCGCTTCCATGAACAGCACGCGGTCGGCGATATCCTGAGCGAACTTCATTTCGTGAGTCACCAGCAGCATGGTCATCTGCTGCTCGTGGGCAATGGCGCGAATCACCGCCAGCACTTCGCCGACCAGTTCGGGGTCCAGCGCTGAGGTGACCTCATCGAACAGCATCACCTGCGGACGCATCGCCAGCGCCCGGGCAATCGCCACCCGCTGTTGCTGGCCTCCGGACAGCTGCGCTGGCCAGGCGTTGGCTTTGTGACTGAGCCCTACCCGGGCGAGGTACTGATGGGCGCGCTCGTGCGCCTCCTCGCGGCTGAGCTTCAGCACCCGAAACGGCGCTTCGGTGACGTTTTCCAGCACCGTGAGGTGCGGAAACAGGTTGAATTGCTGGAACACCATGCCGACCCGGTGCTCCACCGGCGCCTTCTTCGTGCCAGGCCAGCGCCAGCCCGATGAACGCGCCGGCACCGATGCGCCCGCCACTTCGATGCTGCCTTGCTGGTAAGTCTCAAGCCCTTTGATCAGTCGCAGGACCGTGGATTTGCCCGAGCCGCTGGGGCCGATCAGCGCGACTTTCTGGCCTTGTGGAATGCTCAGGTCCAGATGGTCGATCACCCGGTTGGCGCCGAATTGCTTGACCACCTGTTTGAGGACAATCTGCGGCGCACTCAGAGGTGAGCCGTGTGCGAGATCAGACATGACTGCGCCTTTCGAAGTATTTGAACAAGAGAGAAGTGGGGATGCTGATCGCCAGAAACATCAGCGCCATGACCGTGTACGGTTCGTTGTAGCGATAGGTCATGCCGGCGATCTGTTTGGCCGCCTGGAACAGTTCGGGAATGGTGATCACGGCCAGCAGCGGGGTTTCCTTGAACATGCCGATCAGGTAGTTGCCAAGCACCGGCAGCATCGGCTTGAGCGCCTGCGGCAGGATAATGCGCTGCCACGTGGTGGCGGCGTCGAAATCCAGCGCACGCGCCGCTTCCCATTGTCCCGCCGGCACGCCGTCGATGGCGCCGCGGAACGCTTCAGCGATGTAAGCGCCGTAATAGAGCCCCAGACCGATCACCCCTGTGGTGATTGCCGGCAACGTGATGCCGGCCAGCGGAAAGGCGAAGAACAGCACGTACAACTGCACCATCAGCGGCGTGTTGCGAAAAAAGCTCAGGTACGCGGCGCTCAGGCGACGGACCACGCCAAACCGCGTGCGTTGGGCCAACGCCAGCAGCAGGCCGACCAACACGGCGAGCAGGAATCCCAGCACGACCACCTGCACGGTGACCACCAGCCCGTCGAACAGGTCCGGAACGATCGACCAGGCGAATGCGTAATCGAAGTTCATGCAGCCACCCCGCGACGCCAAGAGGTAACGCGTTGTTCGTAGCGTCTGACCAGCCAGCTCAGCGGCCAGGCCATGGCGAAATAACACACCAGCACGATGCTCCAGATCAGTGTCTGCTGGCCCAGCGTGGTGATCAGTTGCCCGCCGGAGAAGGTCAGGTCGCTCAGGGTGATCAGTGACACCAGCGACGTGGTTTTCAGCAGTTCCACCAGTTGGTTGCCCATCGGCGGCAGCATGAAGGGCAGCGCTTGCGGCAACACGATGCGGCGGAACGCAGTCAGTGCGTCGAAGTCCAGCGCGCGAATCGCATCGCGCTGGCCGCGACTGACGTTACTCAGCGCCGAACGCACGATTTCCGAGCCGTAGGCAGAGAACGTCAGGCCAAGCCCGAGAATGCCGGTGACCATCGGCGACAGGCTGATGCCGAACAGCGGCAGGATGAAAAACAGGTAGAACAGCAGAACCAGGGCAGAGATACCGCGCAGGATTTCCACGTACACCGTGGCTGTCCAGCGCAGTGCCCGCCAGGGCGACAGGCGCATCAGGGCGATGACGAAGGACATCACCACCACGATCAGTTGCGCGAAAAACGTGATCTGCAGCGTCACCAGTGCGCCGTTGGCAAGCTGACGAGCAATGAAACGTGCCGTTTCCACGGCAGAAGGATCGATGAACATGGCCGTACTCGTGTGGGTCGGGGCCGGATCAGGCGTGCGGATGGTTGAACTTGCCACTGAGGTAGAGCGGACACAGGCGTTCTGTGGGAGTGAGCTTGCTCGGGGCCGCCATCGGACGAAGACGGGCTGCCAGGCTTTGCATTTGCAGTGCATGTCCCGGCCCCTTCGTGAGCAAGCTCACTCCCACAGTGGAGAGTTCGTTAACCCAGCCACTGTCCTTTTGCGGATAGGCCTTAACGGTTGCAGCGTTGCTCGGCGGTGACGTCAGCCGGTGGCAGCTCGTTTTCCGTGTAGCCGTACTTCTGCAGAATCTTCAACAGCTCGCCGGAGGCGCGCAGCTTGGCCAGTTGCTCGTTGAACGCCTGGGTGAATTCCGGATCGTTCTTGGGCAGGCCGTAGGCGTGGTAATTCCAGGTCGGCTTGCCTTCGGCATCGGGAATCTGGTCGAACGGCAGCGCACGCTCAATGGCCGGGCTGTTGGCTTTCTTGACCAGGCTGATGATCTCCGCATCCGGGAAATACACCACGTCGACGCGATCGGCCTGCAGCGCCGCGAGGGCTTCGGTGTCCTTGTCGAACAGCACGACGTTGCCGGTGGCAATGCCGCTGTCCTTGGCTTCCTGAACCTGATTGCTGCCGGGCTGGGTGGCCAGGCGCGCCTTGCCATTGGCGGCGACGTCTTTGAGGCTGTGCAGCTTGAGCGGGTTACCGGCCTTGACGATGAAGGCGCCGCCGGAGCGGGTCACCGGATTGGAATAGCCGATCACCTTGCAGCGCGCCGGGTTGATGAACAGTCCGGCGCCAATCAGATCGAAGCGGCCTGCGGCCAGCCCCGGCACCAGCGAACCGAATTCGGTGATGGGCGTTTCCACCTTGGTGATCCCCAATTGCGAAAGAATCGCCTGGAGAATCTCGACGTTGGCGCCCACGGTCTTGCCGCTGGTGTCGATGTACGCGTAGGGCTGCTCGTTGGCGATCCCCGCGGTCAGGCCCTGAGTGCGACCTTTTTCCAGCAGACCGGCGCTGGCGGACGAGGCGAGGAGGGCGTTCAACAGCACGGCGGAGCCGATTAAAGCAGACAGCGATTTAAGGCCTTTCATGGGAATGCTCGAAGTCAGAGGCTGAGGTGAGGGTATGGGGTCGATGCCGGGTTCAGGGTTTCCAGATGCCGACGTCCTTGGCGTCCACTGCCTTGGGCAGCAGGCCTGCGGCGAAGAACGCGTCGGCGATCTTCTGCTGTTCGCCCAACTGGTCCGCTTTCACCGGCTCCACCTGATAACTGCGGTGGGCGTTGGCGGCTTCCACGGTCTGCACATCAAGGTTGCCCCACAGCGGGCCAAGCACCTGAGCGGCGTCGCGCGGGTTTTTCTTGATCCAGTTGCCCGCTTCCTGAAGCTGCTGATACACAAGCTTGAGCACCTCAGGATGCGCAGTCGCGTAGGCGGTGCTGGTCAGGTAATAGCGTTTGTAACTGGCAAGGCCGGCGCCATCGGCGAGGGTTCGGGTCGGCAACTGGCGCTGAACGCTGGTGAGGAAGGGTTCCCACGTCACCCACGCGTCGACCTTGCCGTTCTCGAAGGCAGCGCGGCCATCAGCAGGCGTGAGGTACGCCGGCTGAATGTCGGCGAAGGTCAGTCCGGCCTTGTTCAGCGCGGCGATCAGCAGGTAGTGCGTGCCGGCGGCTTTGGTCACCGCGACCTTCTTGCCCTTCAGGTCCGACAGTTGCTGAATGGGCGAATCCTTGGACACCACGATCGCTTGCGCACTGGGCGACGGTGATTCTTCTGCGAAATAGGTCAGTTTGGCCTGCGCGGCCTGGGCGAAGATCGGCACGGTGTCGGCGACATCGGCGCTGATGTCGACGTTGCCGATGTTCAGCGCTTCCAGCAGCGGCAGACCGCTGGGGAACTCGTGCCAGCTGATGCCGATGTTGTCCTTGGCGAGGGCTTTTTCCAGCGTCCCCTGAGCTTTGAGCAGAGTGATCAGGGTCGACGATTTCTGGTAGCCGATGCGCACGGTTTCCTGCGCCTGCGCCGGGAGGGGCAGTGCAGAGGCCAGGGTAAAGACCAGGGCAATCGCCAGGCCTGCGAACAACGGACGACGAAGCATCGATGAGGAGCGGTCAGGTGCGAAGTGCATGGTTGAACTCACGATCGGTTGATGGCTGGCTGGCGGTAAGCCATCGATCATAGAGTTCTAAAAAATATTCTTTAAATACCTTATGGCTATTAGCTTATGCAGGCTTGTACAGGTTGGCCATTTTCGAGGGTCACGGTCAGCCACGTCCTTGAGCCTTCGGTGGCTGTAAAGCGTCGACCGGCCTCTCTCAGATCGGCGACTAAACGCTAGCGCTTCTCGTGCTGCTTGCGATAAGCGCCCGGCTGCACGCCCTCGGCCTTGGTGAAGGCGCGTGTAAATGCCGACACCGATTGGTAACCGACTGCGCCGGCGACATGCTCCACGGTCTGGTTGGACTTGAGCAGTTGCGCGGCGTGGCGCATGCGCAGGGCGAGCAAGACGTTACCCGGTGACTGCCCGGCGATTTCGTTGAAGCGTTTGAAGAACGCCGAACGCGACAGACCGGTACACGCCGCCATGCTTTCCAGCGTCCACGGCTGATCAGGCCGCTCGATCATCTGTTGCAACAGAGCCGCGAAGCCGGGCTGGCGGGCCAGTGCCACCAGCCCGCCGAGGGTGGGGTTGTCGCCCACGTGCTGGCGCAGCACGTACAGAAACAGAAGATGGCTCAGGCGTTCGAGCAGTGCGGAGGACGGGCCGGGCACTCGCTGGCATTCCTGCAGGATCAGTTCGAACACGCTGCGGGCCGCGCTGGATGAAGGCTCATCGGCGCGCAGGATGATGAAGTCGGGCAGGGCGTCGACGATCAGCGAGGACAGCCCCGAGTGAAAATGAAAAAAGCCGCAGACCAGGCCTACGCCGTCGCTGGCGCCATTGTCCAGCGCGAGCATTTCCATGCGTGGCTGACGCTGGGCGGCGTCCGCCCCGGCTTCGCTGGAAAGACGATACGGCAGGTCGCGCAGCAGGAACACCGCGTCACCGGTGTCCAGCCGTTCTGCAGTGTCGTGGCCATCGACGTGCAACCAGCATTGCCCTTGCACCAGCACATGAAAACTCGAGCGCGCCAGCCCGTGCGTGCTGGCGTGCCAGCCGCCGCAATAGCGGCCTACGTGGAAAACGCTGGCGTCGAGTTCCAGGCTTTCTAATAACCAATCAATAAGGGGGCTGGCTGAATTCATCTAAGGGAAACACTCTGGAGCAAGTAATCGCTACTTTAGAATATGGTTCGGAATTTTTATAACCAACACACTTGCCGGACGCCCATCAACAGGAGTCCACCATGTCGCGCGTCACTGTTCAAACACTGGAAAGCGCCCCGCAAGCCGCCCGGCCGTTTCTGGAAAACGCCCTCAAGGCTAACGGTTACCTGCCCAATCTGCTCGGCGTGCTCGCCAATGCGCCGGCGGCGCTGGAAACCTACCTGACGGTGTCGGCCATCAACGGCAAGGCTGAGCTAAGTCTCGCGGAAAGGGAAGTGGTGCAACTGATCGCCGCCACTCGGCATGGCTGCTCGTTTTGTGTCGCCGGTCATACCGCCGTCGGCCTGAACAAGGCACGCCTGCCGGTCGAAGTGGTCGACGCACTGCGTGCCGGGACCGAACTGCCCGAGGCGCGGCTCGAAGCACTGGCTGAATTCGCCCGCGAAGTGATCGCCACCCGCGGCAATGTTTCTGAACCCACGTATCAGGCGTTCCAGGCGGCGGGTTACAGCGAAGGCAACGCACTGGAAGTGATTCTGGGCGTGAGCCTGGCAACGCTGTGCAATTTCGCTAATGTCTTTGCTCAGACCACCCTCAACCCCGAGCTTCAGAAATACCAATGGCAACGCCCGGCGCAGTGAACGACGCAGACCCGGCACTGGATTGACAGACAAGGAGAAGGCTCATGGTTGACCCGGTACTCGGCAACTGGCTGGACGCACATGCACACGGGCTGGACCTGGGCAGCGACGACCCCGAATCGGTGCTGCCGCAACTGGCACGCTCAGGTGCCTTGCGCACAGGCATCGGCAGGGAAGACGGAGGCTCGGGGGGCACGTTGGCCGACGCGGTGGAAACGGTGGCCGCCATCGCCCGCCATTCGGTAACGGCTGCGTTCGTCTTCTGGGGCCAGCGCGCGTTCATCGAGTACCTGCTGCACAGTCCCAACGTGCGCCTGCGCGAGCGTCTGTTGCCGGAGTTGCTCGATGGCACGCTCGCCGGCGCCACGGGACTGTCCAACGCGATGAAGTTTCTGTCCGGCATCGAGTCGCTGCAAGTACGGGGCGCCGAGGGAGCGGAGGGCTGGTCGCTGGAGGGGCGCCTGCATTGGGTGACCAACCTGCGCAAGCAGCGTTTCGTGGTCGCCGCCGCCATCGAGTCCGAAGCGGGCGGCAAGCCCTTCATCATGGCGATCCCGTCGACGGCCGATGGCCTGAGACGCTCGGACGATCTGCAGCTGATGGGCCTGCAGTCGAGCAACACGGCGGCACTGGATTTCGATCGTGTCGAGCTGTCCCGCGACTGGCTCCTGCACCACGACGCACGGCAGTTTCTGCCATCGGTTCGCCCGGGTTTTCTGGGCTTGCAGTGCGGGCTGTCGATCGGCCTGGCACGCCGTTCGCTGGACGAGGTGCAGCGTCATCTCGAAGGCACCCGCTCGGTCTTGAACGATGAATACCACGAGCAGCGACAGCGTCTGGAGTTGGTGGTCGGCGATCTCGAGGCCGGTC
This sequence comes from Pseudomonas sp. efr-133-TYG-103a, assembly GCF_030209235.1. Lineage (NCBI taxonomy): Bacteria > Pseudomonadati > Pseudomonadota > Gammaproteobacteria > Pseudomonadales > Pseudomonadaceae > Pseudomonas > Pseudomonas sp. efr-133-TYG-103a. The sequence continues at coordinate 3,143 of NZ_JARVSK010000040.1, read as the reverse complement.
TGCTCGATGGCCGGTTTCTGACCCAGGCCGCCAGCTTGTTCCGACTGCGCATCGCCCTGGCGCAGTCGGTCAGCAGCGCCGTTCAGCTGGAATTGCAGGCCAGCGGCGGCAAAGCATTTCTCAGCGAGCACGGCAGTGGCTTTGCCCGACGCTGGCGTGAGTCGGCGTTCATTCCGATCGTCACGCCGAGCCTGGTGCAGTTGCAGGCCGAGTTGCAGCGTCAGGCCCGCGAGTCCGCCGCATGAGTGCACCGGCGAATGTGGCATTGAGTGCCACCGGCATCAGCCTGGGTTACGTCCGCGAACACGGCTGGCAGAGCGTGCTGGAGGGCTTCGACCTGCACGTGCGGGCAGGCGAGGTGGTGTCGATTCTGGGCCCCAGCGGCGTCGGCAAGTCGAGCCTGCTGCGCGTGCTCGCCGGTCTGCAGGGCGCGCACGCGGGTCAGGTGAAAGTGGCTGGCGAGCCGCTCACCGGGCCGCACCCTCGGGTGGCGGTGGCGTTTCAGGACCCCAGTCTGTTGCCGTGGCTGACCCTGGAAAAGAACGTCGCGTTCGGTCTGGACTTCGCCAGCCAGCCATCGTTGAGCGCGGCCGAGCGTCAGTCCCGGGTCGATCAGGCTATCGCCGAAGTGGGCCTGACCCACGCGCGGACCTATCACCCGGCGCAGCTGTCCGGCGGCATGGCGCAACGCACCGCGCTGGCTCGCTGCCTGGCGCGTCAGCCATCGGTGCTGTTGCTGGACGAACCCTTCGGCGCGCTGGATGAAGTCACCCGTGCCGACATGCAAGACCTGCTGCTTGAGGTGACGACCAGGCATGACACCGCCGCGGTGCTGATCACCCACGACATCGACGAAGCCTTGCTGCTCTCCAATCGTATTCTGCTACTGGGCGATTCCCCGGCGCGGACGGTGGGCGAGTGGCACATCGATCTGCCGCGGCCCCGGGCCGAACTGGTCGAGGAAATGGGCGCGTTGCGTGTCGACATTCTGAAAACCCTTCGGCGGGCGAGCCGCAACCCACACCCTCGAACTGAATCGCTGGAATCGCCGGAGAATGGCCATGTGCCTGGACGACTTCAATCACACCCGTCGTGATTTTCTCAAACTGAGCGCCATGCTCACTGCGGCGGGCGCCTTGCCGCTGCTCAACAGCCTTCAGGCCCGCGCGGCCGCCGAACCCGATGCGCCCGTGCGCATCGGTTACCTGCCGATCACCGACGCCACGCCGCTGCTGGTGGCGCACAACAACGGTCTGTTCGAAGCCGAGGGCATCCAGGCCGAACGCCCGGTGCTGTTGCGCAGTTGGGCGCAGGTGATCGAGGCGTTCATTTCCGGGCAGGTCAACGTCATCCATCTGCTGTCGCCAATGACCGTCTGGGCGCGTTATGGCAGCAAGGTCCCGGCCAAGGTCGTGGCCTGGAACCACGTCGGCGGTTCGGGTCTGACGGTGGGCCCCGAGATCAGTGACGTCAAACAGCTGGGCGGGCAGTCGATTGCCATCCCGTTCTGGTATTCGATTCACAACGTGGTGGTGCAGCAGCTGTTGCGCGACAACGGTCTGACCCCGGTCAGCAAGCCGGCAAGCGCGCAGCTGGCGTCCAGCGAAGTCAATCTGGTGGTGCTGCCGCCATCGGACATGCCGCCAGCGCTGGCCAGCAAGCGCATAGCCGGGTACATCGTCGCCGAGCCTTTCAACGCCTTGGCCGAAGACCTCAAGGTCGGTCGGGTTCAGCGTTTCACCGGCGACATCTGGCGCAACCACGCCTGCTGCGTGGTGTTCATGCATGAACATGACCTGAACAACCGTCCCGAGTGGTCGCAGAAGGTGGTCAACGCCATCGTCAAGGCGCAGGTCTGGACCCGTGACAACAGGGCCGAAGCCGCCCGACTGCTTTCCAAAGAGGGCAACAACCGCTACACGCCTCACGCGCAGAGTGTGCTCGATCGCGTGCTGTCGCCTGCGGCGAGCGAGCGTCAGGGGTATCTGGCCAGCGGCGCCATCCAGCATGCGCAATGGGACGAGCATCGCATCGATTTTCAGCCTTATCCGTTTCCCAGCTACACCGAAGAACTGGTACGCCGCCTGAAATCCACCCTGATCGAGGGTGACAAGGGCTTTTTAGCCGGACTCGACCCGCAGCAGGTGGCCAGCGATCTGGTGGACGACCGGTTCGTGCGCAACAGCATCGCGGCAGTGGGCGGCCTGAAGACTTTCGGCCTTGCCGAGAGCTTCCAGCGCAGCGAGGAGTACAGCGCTTGATGCCGCGCAAACGGGCCTCGTTGCCGCATTGGCCGCTGGGGCTGGCAGGTCTGTTGTGCCTGCTGGTCCTCTGGTGGCTGGGGATTCGACTGCTGGGGGATGCCAACGGTTTATCGGCGCGGTTTTCGCCTCAGGCGACGTTTGTCAGTCTGTGGAGCCTGCTCGGTAGCCCGGAGTTGTACGGCCACGTGCTGGTCAGCCTCAAGCGCATTCTGGTGGGGCTGTTGCTGGCGCTGCTGATCGGCGTTCCATTGGGTCTGCTGATTGGCAGCTCGCGCAACCTGGAAGCCGCGACCACGCCTGCGTTTCAGTTTCTGCGCATGATCTCGCCGTTGTCCTGGATGCCGGTGGTGGTGATGCTGATGGGCGTGGGCGATCAGCCGATCTATTTCCTGCTGACCTTCGCGGCGGTCTGGCCGATCCTGTTGAACACCGTGGCCGGGGTCAAACAGCTCGATCCGCGCTGGCTGCAACTGAGCCGCAGCCTAAGCGCCAGTCGCTGGGAAACCCTGAGCAAAGTCATCGTGCCGGGCGTACTCGGCCATGTGCTGACCGGTGTGCGCCTGTCGATCGGTATCCTCTGGATCGTGCTCGTCCCGTGCGAAATGCTCGGCGTCAGCGCAGGGCTTGGCTACTTCATCCTCGACACCCGCGACCGTTTGGCCTATTCGGAACTCATGGCCATGGTCCTGCTCATCGGGGTACTCGGCTTCCTCCTCGACGCGTTGGCACGCGGACTCCACCGCCGCTGGGCGCATTGAACCGAGGGCTGTTTTTTCGTGAGCGCGCTCCCACAGGGATTTTCGGGCGTTCTTGAATATCTGGTTTGCCACAAATCCTGTATGACGAGTTTGCTCGGGGCCGCCATCGGAGGAAGACTGA
>NZ_JARVSK010000047.1:0-33581 GCF_030209235.1 Pseudomonas sp. efr-133-TYG-103a | reverse complement strand
AGTCAGCAGCCGCCCCGGTCCCTGTAGGAGTGCGGCTTGCCCGCGATCGGCTGCGAAGCAGTCGTAAAACCAGCCACCGCGTAATGTCTGACACTCCGCATGCACAGGTTTCACTGCCGGTACCCGGCAGATCGCGGGGCAAGCCGCGCTCCTACAGCTGACAGCGGGGTACGCTGTTAGCTCCCACCCCCGCGTGAGTCATCTGCGCGGCAGAGCGGGGATACAAAAAAACGGTTGATGGCGAAGGGGTCGTTGCGTCGGAAAAACAAGTCAGCAGCCGCCACGGTCCCTGTAGGAGTGCGGCTTGCCCGCGATCGGCTGCGCAGCAGTCGTAAAACCAGATTTCGCGTTATGTCTGACACTGCGCATGCACAGGTTTTGCTGCCGGTACCCGGCAGATCGCGGGGCAGGCTGCGCGTCTACGGTTGATGGCGCAATGTCCCTCATTCCGGCTCTGAAAAAGTGCCTCGCGCGGGCCGAATCCGTTTTGGCGTCAGCCAGCGCCCGCCGAGCAGGTTCTTTACAGCGGAGCCAGCCTCGACGCCCAGCAAAACCGGCAGTCTTTACGCTTTCTTTATGCCGCATGCCACGCCTCGATCTCGTTCCTTTACACCCCTCATGACGACAATTCCTCCACACGGCAGTCGCCGTATGACGGAGAGTTTTTCATGAGCGTTCTGGATGGGGTGTCTCTGCTGTTGGCCGCAGGGTTATTCGTGTACTTGCTGGTGGCGTTGCTGCGCGCTGGCCGGGTCGAGGAGTGACGGCCATGCACAGTTATGACTATCTGCTGATTCTGGCTTTTTTCGCGTTGGTGCTGCTGCCCGCGCCAATGCTTGGGCGGTTCTACTACAACGTCATGGAAGGTCAGCGTACCTTCCTCACACCGGTGCTGGGGCCGGTCGAGCGCATCTGCTATCGACTGTCGGGCGTCGACCCCGCAGTTGAGCACAACTGGAAGACCTACACCCTGGCCCTGCTGGCGTTCAACCTGGCAGGGTTCGTCGTGCTGTTCGCGATTCTCGTGTTTCAGGGCGCGCTGCCGCTCAACCCCCAAGGCCTGCCAGGGATGGAGTGGTCGCTGGCGTTCAACACTGCCATGAGTTTCGTCACCAACACCAACTGGCAGAGCTACAGCGGCGAAGCGTCGCTGAGCTACCTGAGCCAGATGGCCGGCCTGACCGTGCAGAATTTCGTCAGCGCTGCCACCGGTATTGCCGTGCTGGTCGCATTCTGCCGCGGCATCGGTCGACGCTCGACTCAGCATCTGGGCAATTTCTGGACCGACATGACCCGCGCCACGCTGTACGGCCTGCTGCCGCTGTGCATCATCCTCGCGCTGTTCCTGGTCTCGCAGGGCGTGCCGCAGACCTTCGCCCATTACGTCGACGCGGTCACCCTGCAGGGCGCTGACCAGACGATCCCTCTGGGCCCAGCCGCCAGTCAGATCGCGATCAAGCAACTGGGGACCAACGGCGGCGGGTTCTTCGGCGTCAACTCGGCGCATCCGTTCGAGAACCCGACCATCTGGAGCAACCTGTTCGAACTGGTGTCGATCATCCTGATTCCGGTCGCCCTGGTGTTCACGTTCGGCCATTACGTCAAGGACATGCGCCAGAGCCGCGCCATCGTCGCCTGCATGTTCGTGCTGTTCCTGATTGGCGGCGCGACCGCGCTGTGGGCCGAATACCAGCCCAACCCGGCGCTGAACCTGGCGGCGGTCGAGCAGGCCGCGCCGATGGAAGGCAAGGAAACCCGCTTCGGCACCACCGCCACCGTATTGTGGGCAGCGACCACCACTGCCGCGTCCAACGGGTCGGTCAACGGCATGCACGACAGCCTCAACCCGCTCACCGGGATGATCGCGCTGGCCAACATGATGGTCGGCGAGGTGATCTTCGGTGGCGTCGGCGCAGGCCTGTACGGGATGTTGCTGAACGTGCTGATCGCCGTATTCCTCGCCGGGCTGATGATTGGCCGCACGCCGGAATACCTGGGCAAGAAACTTCAGGCCACCGAGGTGAAATTACTGGTTGCGACGCTGATCGTGATGCCAGTCGGCGTGTTGGTGTTCGGCGCGCTGGCGGCCTCGTTGCCAGGGCCTGCCGGCTCGGTGAGCAACCCGGGCGCCCATGGCTTCAGCCAGCTGCTTTACACCTACACCTCGGCCACCGCGAACAACGGCTCGGCATTCGGCGGTTTCAGTGCAAACACGCTGTTCCACAACCTGATGCTGAGCCTGTCGATGTTCATTGGCCGCTTTGGCTACATCCTGCCGGTGCTGGCGCTGGCGGGCAGTCTGGCGGCGAAGAAGACCGCGCCGCTGGGGCTCAACAGCTTTCCCACCCATGGCCCGCTGTTCGTCACGTTGCTGACCGTGACGATTCTGCTGGTGGGCGGCCTGACGTTCCTGCCAACGCTGGCGTTAGGACCGATTGCCGAACATCTGAGCCTGGGCTTCTGAGGATTGAACATGAATATGCAAGCTCCTGTGACCAAAAACACTGTGCCCGCGCCGGCCGCGGCCGAGCCGGTCAAGACCGGGTTCGGTGACCTCTGGCGCCCGGCGTTGATTCAGGCGTTCGTCAAGCTCGACCCCCGTCAGCTGCAACGCGCACCGGTCATGCTGGTGGTCGAACTGACCGCCATCCTCACCACCATTCTGTGCCTGATCCCCAATCCGGCCGTGCCAACCTTCGTCGCCGTGCAGATTGCGGTCTGGCTGTGGTTTACCGTGCTGTTCGCCAACTTCGCCGAAGCCTTGGCTGAAGGGCGCGGCAAGGCCCGCGCTGACAGCCTGAAAGCCGGTACGGACGGCCTCAAGGCTCGACTCAAAGGCGCGACGGGCGGCTTTCTGATGGTCAACGCCAGCGCGTTGCGCAAGGGTGACGTGGTGCGCGTGGAAGCGGGGGAGTTGATTCCCGGTGACGGCGAGGTCATCGAAGGCATCGCAGCGGTCAACGAAGCGGCGATTACCGGCGAGTCCGCGCCGGTGATCCGCGAGTCCGGCGGCGACCGCTCGGCGGTCACCGGCAATACCCGGCTGGTGTCCGACTGGTTGCTGGTGCGGATCAGCGCCAATCCCGGCGAGTCGACGCTGGACCGCATGATTGCGCTGGTCGAAGGCGCCAAGCGCCAGAAAACCCCCAACGAGGTGGCACTGGACATCCTGCTGATCGGCCTGACCCTGATTTTCCTGCTGGTGGTCGTCACCCTCCAGCCGTTCGCCCACTTTGCCGGCGGTAGCCTGCCGCTGGTGTTCCTGGTGGCGCTGCTGGTCACGCTGATTCCGACCACCATCGGCGGGCTGCTGTCGGCGATCGGCATTGCAGGCATGGACCGTCTGGTGCGCCTGAACGTCATCGCCAAGTCCGGCCGCGCGGTGGAGGCAGCGGGCGACGTCCATGTGCTGCTGCTGGACAAGACCGGCACCATCACGTTCGGCAACCGTCGCTGCGCCGCGGTCTATGCCGCGCCCGGCGTGAGCGCCAAGGAGCTGGCCGAAGGCACGTTGCTGGCCTCGCTGGCCGACGACACCGCCGAAGGCAAGTCGATCGTCGAATACCTGCGCGCGCTGCACCCGATGAACGAGCCATCGCCCGGTCAGGTGATGGCGGTGCCGTTCAGCGCCGAAACGCGCCTGTCCGGCATCGACTACGACGGCCGCGTGTACCGCAAGGGGGCGGTCGATTCTCTGCTCAAGTTCCTCGGCCGCGACCGCGCCGATCTGCCGCTGACCCTGTCCCGCGAGATCGACAAGATCGCCAAGACCGGCGGCACGCCGCTGCTGGTGTGCGGCGACGGCAAACTGTTGGGCGCCGTTCACCTCAAGGACGTGGTCAAGCCGGGGATTCGCGAGCGGTTCGACGAGTTGCGCAAGCTGGGGATCCGCACGGTGATGGTGACGGGCGATAACCCGCTGACCGCTGCTGCGATTGCTGCCGAAGCGGGCGTCGACGACGTCATCGCCGAGGCCACGCCGGAGAAGAAACTCGAGCGCATTCGTCAGGAACAGAACGACGGTCGTCTGGTGGCGATGTGCGGCGACGGCGCCAACGACGCCCCCGCGCTGGCCCAGGCTGACGTCGGCATGGCAATGAACGATGGCACTCAGGCTGCACGCGAAGCGGCGAATATGGTGGATCTGGACAGCGATCCGACCAAGCTGCTCGACGTGGTGCAGATCGGCAAGGAGTTGCTGGTTACCCGCGGCGCACTGACCACGTTCTCGATTGCCAACGACGTGGCGAAATACTTCGCGATCCTGCCGGCACTGTTCGCGGCCATCTATCCGCAACTGGGTGTGCTCAACATCATGCACTTGGCCAGCCCGCAGAGCGCGATTCTCTCGGCGATCGTCTTCAACGCGTTGATCATCGTAGTGCTGATTCCACTGGCACTGCGTGGCGTGCGCGTGCAGGCGGCCAGTGCGGCGCACCTGCTGCGACGCAACCTGCTGGTCTACGGGCTGGGCGGGATCGTCGTGCCGTTCGTGGGGATCAAGGCCATCGACCTGCTGCTGACGGCGTTGCACCTGGTTTGACCGACTGCCTGCACTGCGGGCGGCCCATGCCCGCAGTCACCTTTTTCGAATGAGGAATGAATGATGTCCAGTGTATTGCGTCCGGCCGTGAGCCTGATCGTCCTGATGACCCTGATCACCGGCGTGGCTTATCCGCTGGTGCTCACCGGTGTTGCGCAAGTGGCCTTCCCGGAACAGGCCAATGGCAGCCTGGTGTACGACGATCAGGACAAAGTCCGGGGCTCGGAACTGATTGCGCAGGATTTCAGCGGCGAACAATGGTTTCGTCCGCGTCCGTCCGCCGGCGCTTATGCCACCGTCGCGAGCGGGGCGAGCAACCTGTCGCCAAGCAACCCGGCGCTGGCGACACGCATCGGCGACGAGGCCGCGAAGCAAAAGGTCGATAACCAGGGGCCGGTGCCGCTGAACCTGCTGACCACCTCCGGCAGCGGTCTGGACCCGCACCTGTCGCCAGAAGCGGCGGATTATCAGGTAGCGCGAATTGCTGCGGCGCGTCATCTGCCGCGCGATTCGGTGCACAAACTCATAGCGGCCAACACCTACAACCCGCTGATCGGCCCGCCCGTGGTCAATGTGCTGGCGCTGAACCAGAGCCTGGAAGCATTGCCGTCTGGCAAAGTCGTGAATTGATTGGCAGAGTCACTGCACAACGCAGCAGTGGCGGCGAGCTTGCTCGCGAAGACTGAGGTTCAGGCGACGCATCTTTGCTGAATGTACTTGCCTCTTCGCGAGCAAGCTCGCTCCTGCAATTATTGGTTTATCAGGCACCGGGAAGCACACTTTGAATCGGGTCATTGCAACAGGACAACCTTCGTGAACTCAAACAGCCGCGCGGACGCCTTGCTGGCCGATCTGCCCCGGGACGACCGAGGCCGGTTGAAGGTGTTCCTGGGCGCTGCGCCGGGCGTGGGCAAGACCTACGCCATGCTTCAGGCCGCCCACACGCAGCTGCGCCAGGGCGTGGTGCTGCGCGTGGGTGTGGTCGAAACTCACGGCCGCGCCGAGACCGAGTCCTTGCTCGTCGGCCTGCCTCAGCAACCGATGCTGCGCAGCGAATACCGCGGCGTGATGCTCGAAGAAATGGACCTGGACGGCCTGCTGCTGGCCCGGCCCAAACTGGTGCTGGTCGACGAACTGGCGCACACCAACGCGCCCGGCAGCCGACACGCCAAGCGCTGGCAGGATATTCAGGAGCTGTTGTCGGCCGGCATCGACGTTTACACCACGGTCAACGTGCAGCATCTGGAAAGCCTCAACGATCAGGTTCGCGGCATCACCGGCGTGCAGGTGCGCGAAACGCTGCCCGACTGGGTGCTCCAGGAAGCTTACGAACTGGTGCTGATCGACCTGCCGCCGCGCGAACTGCTGGAGCGTCTGCGCGATGGCAAGGTGTATGTGCCCGAGCAGGCGCGCGCGGCCATCGACGCGTTTTTTACCCAGACCAATCTGACGGCCCTGCGTGAACTGGCGATGCAGACGGCGGCCGCTCAGGTGGACAATGATCTGGCGCTGGGCTATCGCCAGATGGGGCAGGCCGCGCCTGCGGTGCGAGGCCGTTTGCTGGTGGGCATCGACGGCGACGATCAGGCCGAGCGACTGGTCCGCCACGCCAGCCGGGTCGCTCAGCGGCGGCACTTGCCGTGGAGCCTGGTGCACGTCGACAACGGCCGCTTCTTCGACGAGCTGGCACGCAGTCGTCTGCAGAGCGCGCAACAGCTTGCCGAGCGGCTGGGCGGAGAAGTCGTGGTGCTGCGTGCGCCCGAGGTGGCGAAAACCCTTATCCAGCATGCCGCTGAGCGCCGCGCCAGTCTGGTGCTGGTCGGTCAGTCGCGGCCGTTGCTGCGGCGTCGGCTGTTCGGTGGCGGCCTGGCCTCGCGACTGCTGCGCAACGCCCATGGCCTGGAGATCAACGTGCTCGACAGCGAAGCGCGGCCCGATCAGGCCCGCTCGGCTTCACCGCACCCACTCGTCTGGTTCGATTATCTGCTGGCCGTGCTGGCCACTCTGGGGGCCAGTGCGCTGGCATGGGCGGTGTCCAGCGTCCTCGCGTTGCCGAACATCTCGCTGGTCTTCCTCGCCGCCGTGCTGCTGGTGGCGGTGCGCAGCAGCGTGGGCCCTGCGATGGTCTGCTCGGTGCTGTCGTTTCTGGCCTATGACTTTCTGTTCATACCGCCCAATTTTTCCTTGAGCATCCAGCGCGAAGAAGACGTGCTGACGCTGTTGTTTTTCCTGTTGATGGCGGCGCTGACCGGCAATCTCGCCGCTCGCCAGCGGCGTCAGCTGCAGGCGCTGCGCGACACCCAGGAAGAGACCAGCGAGCTGCTTGACCTGTCCAAGCGCCTGACCGCCGCCACCGATCGCCAGGCAGTGCTCAGCGCGGCGGAGCACCATCTGGCCGACTGGCGCGAATTACAGATCTGCGTGCTGGACCGCGATGGTCAGCAGGGCTGGAAAACCGAAGTCGGGGGCTCGCTGGAGTTTTCCGGGTCCGAGCGCGCGGCCGCCGACTGGGCCTGGCAGCACGGCCAGCCGGCAGGTCGGGGCACCGGCACGCTGCCGTCGGGCAACTGGTGGTGGCTGCCATTGTGGGTCGACGATGCACCGTTGGCGCTGCTCGGCGTCAGGCCGCGAGAAGGGCAGAGCTTCAGCCCCCAGCGTCGGCGCCTGCTGGGCGCACTCAGCCAGCCGCTCGGGCAGGCACTGGCGCGCGCACGCCTGGCGCAGGATCTGGAGGCCGCGCGTCTGCACGGCGAAACCGAACAACTGCGCAGCGCGTTGCTGGCTTCGGTGTCACACGACCTGCGCACCCCGTTGACGGCCATGCGCGGCAGCATCGACAGCCTGTTGGCACTGGGTGAAGCGATCCCGCTGGAAGACCGGCGCGAGTTGCTCGAAGGCACGCGCGATGAGGCCGAGCGGCTGGATCGCTACATCCAGAACCTGCTGGACATGACCCGGCTGGGCCACGGCGCATTGAAGCTGGCGCGCGACTGGGTCTCGCCTGGAGACATCGTCGGCAGCGCGCTGAATCGACTGCGCGCGGTGCTGGCGCCGCTGCACGTCGAGACCGATGTGCCGCTTGAGCTGCCGCTGCTCTATGTGCATGCCGCGCTGATCGAGCAGGCGCTGATCAACGTGCTGGAAAATGCCGCACGCTTTTCGCCGGTTCACGGTCGCCTGCAGATGGCCGTGCGGGTCGAGGCGGACGAACTGGTGTTCGCCGTCAGCGATGAAGGGCCGGGCATTCCCGAAGACGAGCGGGCGAAGATTTTCGACATGTTTTACACCGCCGCACGGGGCGACCGGGGCGGGCAGGGCACTGGGCTCGGGCTGGCGATCTGTCAGGGCATGGTCGGCGCCCATGGCGGACGCATCAGTGTCGCGGACGGCATCGAAGGCCGCGGCACGTGCATCAGCCTGCATTTGCCGCTGCAAGCGCAGCCTCAGGCTGAAATCGAGCAGGCGGTCTGATCGTTTGCCGGGTACGCTGCTGTTTTGTAATCGAATCTGACGAGTAACGGGAAAAGCATGAGCCAGACGGCGACCATTCTGGTGATCGATGACGAGCCGCAAATTCGCAAATTCCTGCGGATCAGCCTCGCATCACAAGGCTACAAAGTGCTGGAAGCCGGCACTGGCAGTGAAGGTCTGACGCAAGCGGCGCTGAACAAACCCGATCTGCTGGTGCTGGACCTGGGCTTGCCCGACATGGACGGCCAGGAGGTGCTGAGCCAGTTCCGCGAGTGGTCGGCGGTGCCGGTGCTGGTGCTGTCGGTGCGCGCCAGCGAAGGCGAGAAGGTGCGTGCGCTGGACTCCGGCGCCAACGACTACGTGACCAAGCCGTTCGGCATTCAGGAGTTTCTGGCGCGCATCCGCGCGTTGTTGCGTCAGGCGCCGGAGAGCGGAAAAGTGGAAGCGGCGCTGGTGATTGGGCCGCTGACGGTCGATCTGGCCTATCGGCGGGTGTCGCTGGACGGCGTTGAAGTCGCGCTGACTCGCAAGGAATATGCGGTGCTGGCGCAACTGGCGCGACATCCGGGCCGGGTCATCACCCAGCAGCAACTGCTCAAGGACATCTGGGGCCCGACCCACGTGGAAGACACCCATTACCTGCGCATCGTGGTCGGCCACCTGCGTCAGAAACTGGCGGACGATCCGGCCGCGCCACGCTTCATCGTCACCGAGGCGGGCGTGGGGTATCGGTTGATGGAAGGCTGATCCGCGTCGCCACGGCCGGGACGCTCAATGCTCCCGCTCGTAGCGGTCCAGCGTATCCCGGGCGATTTCCCGACCCAGGGCGATCAGTTCCGGCGCCTTGTAGAACTCGAAGAACCGGCAGACCCGCTTGGGCACGTTGATCAGGATGTCCGGCGGATAACCGGCAATCTTGTATTGCGCCAACGACGTCTGCATGACTTCGAAGCTCTGGTTGATCAGGTCGAGCAGGGAGGCGGGCCCGACGTTGTCGACGATGATCGAGCCGCTGGCGGACTTCGGCGCGCCCGCGGCCTGTGGCGCAGCGGCAGGTTGCTGGCCCTTAGGATCGGCAGACTCGCTGTCGCCCGCCAGCCACGGATTGGCGATCGTCGCAGCCGTGGCCTTGAGGCTGCCCTGCTGCAGCCGCAGCACGTCGCCGCCCGCGACCTCCAGTTTGCGCCGGAACGGCAGGTGCGAGCCGATGGAGTTGATCAGGCTGTCGAAGCGCTTCTTCACTGCGGGCGGTCGCTCGATCACCGGCAACTGGTAATGCTTCTGGTTGGTCGAGTTGAGGTTGACCGCAACGATCAGGTCGCAGTGGCTGGACACCACCGGCACGATCGGCAACGGGTTGAGCAAGCCGCCGTCGACCAGCGTGCGATTGCCCTGAACCACAGGGGTGAACAGGCTCGGAATGGCCGCCGAAGCGCGCATCGCCGAATGCAGATTACCTTCCTGAAACCAGATTTCCTGTTGGTTGGTGAGGTCGGTGGCCACGGCGGTGTAGGGAATGCGCAGGTCCTCGATGTTGACCTCGCCGACGATCTCGCGAATCTTGCCGAAGACCTTTTCGCCGCGAATGGCGCCCAGGCGGAAACTCACGTCCACCAGCCGCAGCACATCGAGGTAGTCGAGACTCTCGATCCACGCCTTGTACTCGGGCAGCTTGCCGGCCGCGTAAATCCCGCCAACCACCGCGCCCATCGAACAGCCGGCGATGCAGGCGATGTCGTAACCGCGGCGCTCCAGTTCTTCGATCACCCCGATATGCGCATAGCCTCTGGCACCGCCGGATCCCAGCACCAGCGCGATTCGTTTTTTCATTTGCCTGCCCCCCGCCGCAAAGGTTCTACCCTACGCCCAAGGCTGCCGCGAATCATCTGCTGTTGTACATCCTCCTCAGGGATAGTGCCTGCAATGCGCTGCAGATCGCATGGCCCATCAAGATGACGATCGCCCGCTAAATTCGCTTGCTCAAATCCGGCGCCAGGCATAGCGTGTGGGCATCAGCAGCCGGGTCACGTACCCAGACCGTCCGCCATTTCAACCACAAAAAAGGATCGCGCCATGCCCCTCGTCAGAATCGATGTTGCCGCTCAGACACCTGCCCAGACCATTGCCGCCATCGGCGATGTCATCTACCAGGCGATGCGCACCACCGCCAGCGTGCCCGAGCACGACCGGTTTCAGATCATCCACCGTCATACTGCCGAGGAGCTGGTCTATCCCGCCGAAGGGTATCTGGGCGTCACTTACACGCCGGACATCGTGTTCATCCAGATCACCTGGAATGAGGGGCGTACGACCGAGGTCAAGAAGGCGTTCTACAAGGCGGTGGCGCAGGGGATTCATGAGCGCACTGGTCTGCGACAGGAAGATGTGTGGATCAACCTGGTGGAAACCAAACGCGAGAACTGGTCGTTCGGCAATGGCGACATGCACTACGCCCCCGCACCGTAACGCCGGGGGTGGAAACCGGCTTGGAGGATGACTCACCCGTCATGTTGCCAAGCCGGTCGCAGAATCGGATACGCTGCGGCGTCCCGGTATGGCACTTTTGCATCGCGCTACCGTCAAACCGGCATCGTCGATTTCCATTGTTGAGGTAACACCCCATGAAAGCGTGGATCTGCCTGCCCCTGTTGGCGTTGGTTCTCACTGGTTGCGCCGGTAAAACCGCTTACCGCGATACCTGCGGCACGCAACTCGATGCCGCCTGGCACGAGCTGGATCTGGCCAAGGCCGAAGGCTTTGCAGGCACGGTCAGTTACTCCAAGGCCCTGTCGTTGTTGACCGGCGCGAAGACCCAGCAGCAGTTCGAAGCGTTCGAAGGTTGCTCGGAAAAGGCTGAAAAAGCCCGCTTCTACATTCGTGAGTCCCGCGCCGGACGGTAAACCGGTTCCAAACGCCTCGCCCGGCGCTGTGGGAGTAGGCACGCTCACTTCCACAGCCGCTTCAGAATAAATCCTTCCCAATCCCTTCCTGCGCGCTGGCGAAAACGCCTACGCTGACTTTAAAGTGGCTGCACGTCTGGCATCTTCTGCAGTCCTACTAGCCATAAGCAGTCGCCTGGGGAGGCCTTCCGATGGGCAGAAAACTGGATGCGTGTCTAAACGCGATCAATGAAGTGGTGCTGGGCAAGGAGCCACAGGTTCGCCTGGCGATGACATGCCTGCTGGGCGGCGGCCATCTGCTGATCGAAGATTTGCCCGGCATGGGCAAAACCACGCTCAGCCATACCCTCGCGCGGGTGCTGGGTCTTAGCTTCCAGCGGATCCAGTTCACCTCCGACCTGCTACCGGGCGACATCCTCGGTACTTCGATTTTCGACCGGGAAACCGGGCAGTTCACCTTCCATCCGGGGCCGATCTTCGCCGAACTGGTGTTGGCGGACGAGATCAACCGCGCCACGCCAAAAAGCCAGAGCGCACTGCTCGAAGCCATGGAAGAAGGCCAGGTGACGATTGAGGGCGCGACCCGTTTGCTGCCCGAGCCTTTCTTCGTCATCGCCACGCAGAACCCCTTCAGCCAGGGCGGTACCTTCGCCTTGCCCGAGTCCCAGCTGGATCGTTTTCTGATGCGTCTGTCGCTGGGGTATCCGGCCCGGTCGGCGGAGCGAGCGTTGTTGTTGGGCGAGTCCCGGCGCGAGCTGTTGCCGCGTATCGAGCCGATCCTCGATCACGCCGGGCTGGCGGCCTTGCAGGAAGAAGCACGGCAGGTGCGCGCCAGCGACGCGCTGGTGGATTACGTGCTGCGGCTGGTGGATGCCACGCGCAGCCAGCCGCAGTTCGCCTACGGCCTTTCGCCCCGGGCGAGTCTGGCGATTCTGTCGGCGGCGCGGGCGTGGGCCCTGCTGACCGGCCGCGATTATGTGATCCCAGAAGACGTTCAGGCGATTCTCCCTGCCGTGATCGGGCATCGCCTGCGCGAGCGTACGGACCCCACCGGGCACGGCGGCGGGGCGTTGGTTCAATGGCTGCTGCGTGAGGTGCCGGTGCTTTGATCGAACAGTTCAAACCGGTCTGGCAGCGCTGGGTAGGACGTCGCATTCCTCCCGCTTCGCGGATCGAGCTGGATCACCGCCGAATTTTCATCCTGCCGACCCGGGTCGGCGGCACTTACGCGTTCGTGCTGTTTCTGCTGCTGCTGGTGTCGATCAATTACCAGAACAGCCTCGCCTACGGGCTGACCTTCCTCATGCTGTCGGTCGGCGTGCTCGCCATTCTTCATACGTATCGCAATTTCAGCGGGCTGATCTTCAGCGCCGGCAATGCGCGCTCGGTGTTCGTCGGCGAGCCGGTGCAACTGCGCCTGCGGCTGGAAAGCGCCGAACGTGGCCATCAGGCCATTGCGCTGGGTTGGGACAGCGAACAGCTGGAGCAGACCGACGTCGAGGCCGAGCGTCAGGTGGAGCTCGCCCTGACGCTGCCGGCGCTCAACCGTGGCTGGCTGCGCGCGCCGCGTCTGCGCGTGGAGAGTGTGTTTCCGCTGGGGATCTTTCGTGCCTGGACCTGGCTCGATCTGGAGCAGACGGTGTTGATCTACCCGCGCCCGGTGGCCGGAACGATGCCGCTGCTGCAGGGCGTGCAACCCCATGCGCAGGACGACGGTCAGGCCACTCAGGGTCAGGGCGTCGATGATTATCAGGGACTGCGCCCGTGGCAGCCCGGCGACTCGATGCGGCGCATGCACTGGAAAGCCTGGTCGCGCGGGCAAGGCCTGATGGTCAAGGAATTCAGCGATCTGAGCGGCCATGACCTGTGCCTGGACTTCATGGCCCTGGGCGGTGACATCGAGGAGCGCCTGTCGCGCTTGTGCTACTGGGTTCTGGAACTGTCCCAGCGCCAACAGCCGTTTGCGCTGCGCCTGCCCAATTCTCTCTCGGCGGTGGACAGTGGCGATGCTCATCGCGAAGCCTGCCTGCGCCAGCTCGCCCTGTATGGCGTGCGGGCATGAACGGGGCATCGCCATGACCTCGACCCAACTGGCCCAGCCGATTCCGCGGATCAGCCTGAACTGGCTGCTGATCGCGCAGGCGCTGGTGATTGTGCCGTTCGCGCTGCACGTGCCCGTGGCACTGATCATTCTGTGGCTGGTCTGCACGTTCTGGCGCATTCAAATCTTCCGCATGCGCGTGCGCATGCCCGGCACGTGGATCAAGTCGAGCCTGTTGGTCGGCACTGCGGGCGGCATCTTCCTGGCGCGTGGCAGCCTGATCGGGCTGGACGCCGGCGCGGCGCTGCTGATCGCGGCGTTCATCCTGAAGATGCTCGAAATGCAGACCCGACGCGATGCGCTGGTGCTCATCTTTCTGGGCTTCTTTTGCGTAGCGGTGGGCTACCTGTTCGAGGATGCGCTGCTGTGGGGGCTGTTCACGCTGCTGCCGATCGCGACACTGCTGGCAGCGCTGATCGGCCTGCAGCAGTCGAACCTTGCAAGCAAGCCTGCGGGCACGCTGATGCTCGCCACCAAGCTGTTGCTGCAGGCGGTGCCGCTGATGCTGCTGTTGTTTCTGTTCTTTCCTCGACTGGACCCGCTCTGGTCGCTGCCGCAGCCCAGCAACAAGGCCTTGACGGGATTGTCCGACAGCATGGCGCCGGGGGACATCGCCGAGTTGAGCAAGTCGGCCTCGCTGGTGTTTCGGGCCAGTTTCGACGGCCCCGTGCCACCGCGCAGCCAGCAGTACTGGCGCGGCCTGACGCTGGAGCAGTTCGACGGCCGGCGCTGGTCGCAATCGTCCCGCGCGCAGGTGCCGGACGCGCCGGACTGGCGTCGTGCGGGCGAGCAGATCCATTACAGCATCGTGCTGGAGCCCACCGGCAAACCCTGGCTGATGACGATGGACGTCGGGCAGACCGACCTGGCCGGCGCGCGGCAGATGAGCGATTTTCGCTGGCAGCGCCGACGTCCGGTCGAGCAGTCGATGCTCTACAACGTTGTGTCATGGCCCGACGCTGTCCGCGAAACCACGCTCAGTGACAGCGCCCGTTCGCAGGCTTTGCAACTGCCCGCCAAAGGCAATCCCGAGGCCCGCGAATGGGCCGCCGATCTGCATCGTCGCTACCCCAGGACGGATGCGCTGGTGGACGCCATGCTGTCGTACTTCACCGAGCAGCCGTTCCATTACACACTCAAGCCACCGACGCTTGGCCCCAACAGCATCGATGATTTCCTGTTCGCCAGCCGCAGCGGCTTCTGCGCGCATTATGCCGGGGCGATGACCTTCGCCCTGCGCGCTGCGGGTATCCCGGCGCGCGTAGTGGCCGGCTACCAGGGCGGCGAGCTGAACCCGGACGGCAATTACATCAGCGTGCGGCAATTCGATGCGCATGCCTGGGTCGAGTATTGGCAGGCTGGCGTCGGGTGGCGCAGCGTCGACCCGACCGCCGCGGTGGCACCTGCACGCATCGAACAGGGGCTGGAACAGGCGCTGGCTTCGGGCGAGGAGTTTCTTGCTGATTCACCCATGTCAGCGTTGCGCTATCGGCATCTGGCCTGGGTCAATGCCCTGCGCATGAGTTGGGATAACCTCAATTATGGCTGGCAGCGCTGGGTGCTCGGCTATCAGGGCCAGCAGCAGTTGCAGGTGCTGGGTCGCTGGTTCTCCGGCGTCCAGGCGCCGGTGTTCGCGGGCTCCGGCCTGGCGATTCTCGGGCTGCTGGCGTTGTGGCTGCTCAAGCCCTGGCGTCGGGAAAGCGATTCTCAGCTGCGCCTGTTCAATCGCTTCGAACGGTTGCTCGCACGCCATGGTCTCAAGCGTCAACAGGGCGAGGGCGCTCAGGCTTTTGCCCGGCGCGCGGCGCTGCATTTTCCCCAGCACGCCGAAGCGATCGAGGGCTTTGTCGATGAGTTCCAGGCCCAGCGTTATGCCGGCGCGTCCGGCTCGGCGGCGCAATTGCGGCGCCGCTTGAAACGCCTGCGACGCAGCTTGCCATGGCGCTTGTCCACGGTCAGGGGCAAGCAGCCACATTCATAAGGAGCGTGTCATGTCTGCCATGGTCGATCATCTGATCGCCGAGATTCTCAGTCTCAACGTCAAGTTGCTGGCCTGCCACGCGCGGCTGGCAGCGTCCACCGACAGCGAAGCCCTGCATGATCTGCGCACCACTGTGCGGCGGCTTCGCAGCGTGCTGCGACCACTGCGCGGGTTGCCCGGCATCGATCAGATCGAAGAAGCCGCCAAGGGCGTCGGCGACCTGACCACGCCGTTGCGAGACATGCAGGTACTGGCGGCGTTTCTCAGCGAGCAGGGGCTGGACCGGGCCGCACGCAAGCGCACCACCTTTCTGGAAGCCGCGTGCCCGAACGTGGCGACGTCCGCCGAGCTCAATCGGCTGTTTGGCGTACTGGATCAGTTGCCGTCCTTTCTGCGCGCGCAGCAGCGCCACGGGCTGCTGCGCAAATTGCGCCAGCGCATCGAGAAGCGCATGGACAAGCAATGGAAGAAACTGCGCGACGCCATGGCCGATCCGGCCCATGACCGTCATCGCCTGCGCCTGCTGATCAAGCGTGTGCGCTACGCCGCCGAGGCTTACCCCGAACTCAGCCATCAGCCCAAAGGCATGCAGAAGCGCCTCAAAGCCGCACAAGGCGCACTCGGCGACTGGCACGATCATTTGCAGTGGCTGGAACAGGCTCGGCATCAGTCTGACCTGGCGCCTTGCGTGGCCGGATGGGAGCTGGCGATTCATCGCGCCGAGGAAAAATCCGACCGGGAACTGGAGCGGCTGTCCGACGCCTGTTTTGATAAACGTCCCGGCCATTGATCTGAACTGTCCGCAGGATTGGCACTTATGAGCCCTGTCCTGCGGATCTTGCCTCGCTAACATCGGGAAATGTCCGACGCCCGCCCGCCATGGAGTGCGCATGAAATTTTCCGAATTGCTCGACGCTGTACGCGACCATCCTCAATCCGTCAGCGTGCCTTCATCCTGGTCTCAAGGTCGCTCGTGTTTTGGCGGCCTGATGGCGGCGCTGGTCTACGAGGCGATGAAGGCCAGGGTTGCGCCTGGTCGGCCGGTGCGCTCACTGGCGATTTCCTTCATCGGGCCGCCCGCGATCGATGTGCCGATTGCTTTCGAAGTCGAAATCCTGCGCGAAGGCAAGGCGGTCAGCCAAGTGCTGGGGCGGGCGGTTCAGAACGGCGAAGTGATGACGCTGATACAGGGCAGCTTCGGTGCGGCGCGGGAATCATCGGTCAGCGTGAACGCTGAGCCTGCGCCCGAATTCAAACCGGTGCTGGAGTCGCCCGCGCTGCCCTTTGTCGCCGGCGCGATGCCGGAATACCTGCGTTTCATGGAAATGCGCTGGGCGCTGGGCGGCATGCCGTTTTCCAATACGAAATCCCGGGCTATCGGCGGGTATGCGCGGTTGCGTGACGTCGAGGAAGAAGTGCTGACCGAAGCGCACCTGTTGGCGTTGGTCGATACCTGGCCGCCTGCGGTGTTGGCACATCTGGCCAGACCTGCGCCGGGCAGTTCATTGACCTGGACCATTGAGTTCGTGCAGCCGTTGCCGGCGATGACCACCCGCGACTGGACGCAATACAAGGCGGTGATCGAGCATGCACGTGACGGCTATGGTCATGTTGCGGCGGGGTTGTGGACGCCCAAGGGCGAGCTGGTGGCGATCAGTCGCCAGACGGTGACGGTGTTTGGCTGAGCGTGCGTGGGTTAACCTGATTCGCTGACGTGAAACCACCTGCGTGGAGCATGCCCGAGACCTTACTGGACTCGGGCTTTGATGGCTTGGGCCGCCACCAGACCCAGCGCGCCGATGGCGGCGGAGGTCACGCTCGCATTGAGTACGCCGTCGAGCAGCAGAAGGCCTGAGACGGTCGACAGTGGGAATGCAATGGACGAGACCACCAGATTCGACGAGAGGCCCGACTTGCTCGCAGCGCTGAAAAAGTCGTCGATGTGCAGGTTGGCAATGAACTTGGGCATGATGCTGACCCTCCGTAAAAACTAATAAGAAGTGTTTTCGATAGAGTCAGCATAGGCTCGACAGTTCAGCTCGGCGAATCGACGTTTGCTATGGCAGTGATAGGGCGCAGCAGTGTCAGTCAATCGTGATCGCGCGCGTTGCCGCTGGTGGATCGATCATCAGCCACGCAGTTTCAGCTGGCCGATCGCCGAGTTCAGCGCGCCGGCAAGTGTCGCCAGCTCATCGCTGGTGCTGGCCGAATCCAGCGTCTGGCGCACGGTGCGCTCGGTGACGTCACGGATACTGACCACTGCCCGGTTCATCTCTTCAGCCACCTGACTCTGTTGCTGCGCGGCAACGGCGATCTGGGTATTGTTCTCACGCATCTGCGCCACCGCCTCGGTGATCGCGGCCAGCGCCTGCCCGGCCTCGCGTGCATGCTGCACGCAGTCATCGGCCTTGTACGAGCTTTCCTGCATGAAGTCCACGGCGTCACGGGTGCCAGCCTGCAGCGCCGAGACCATCGTGGTGATTTCATCGGTCGAGGTCTGTACGCGCTTGGCAAGGTTACGCACTTCATCGGCCACCACGGCAAAGCCGCGTCCCATTTCCCCGGCCCGTGCCGCCTCGATTGCCGCATTGAGTGCCAACAGGTTGGTCTGCTCGGCGATGCTGTGAATCACGTTCACCACGCCGTTGATCTTCTGGCTGTCCTCGGCCAGCCGCTGAATCATGCCCGCCGTTTGCTGCACGCCGCTGGACAGCCCCGCGATGGACGTCTGCACCCGATCCACGACGTCCTTGCCGGTTCCGGCGAGGGTGTCGGCGTTCTGCGACTGATCGCGGGTGGCGCTGGCGTGCTGGGCGATGTGATGGACCGTTGCCGTCATTTCATTGATTGCGGTGGCGACCTGATCGGTCTCGCTCTGCTGCCCCAGCATGCCTTGACGCACATCGCTCATGCCCGCCGCC
The DNA here is from genome assembly GCF_030209235.1 of Pseudomonas sp. efr-133-TYG-103a. Classification (NCBI taxonomy): domain Bacteria; kingdom Pseudomonadati; phylum Pseudomonadota; class Gammaproteobacteria; order Pseudomonadales; family Pseudomonadaceae; genus Pseudomonas; species Pseudomonas sp. efr-133-TYG-103a. The sequence continues at coordinate 15,664 of NZ_JARVSK010000047.1, read as the reverse complement.
AGGTGCACGGCGCCCTTATCCAGTTGCGCGGCGGACTGCGCCACGGTTGCGACAATGCGCTGATAACCGGCCTGCATCGCATTGAACGCCTTGGCCATCTGCCCGACTTCATCTTCACCGGCCAGCGGCACCCGAGCGCAGAGGTCGCCGCTTTTCTCGACGTGGAGCATCACGTCCTTGAGCGTGTTGAGGTGGGTGAGCAGAAAACGGATCAGCAATTGCGATGCGCTGAGCATGGCCAGCATCAGGATGAAAACCGCGATTGCGTAATGACTGAAGTGGTCGGCCAGCAGTTGCGGCAGGTCAGGCGCAGCGGCCAGCACTGCGACACGGCGGTCACCCAAGGTCATCACCTGAGCGCCGATCACGGGGACATCGCTCAATGACGCAGCGCCTGACAGGTCCACCCAGCCGCTGGCCTGTGCCAGTTCCGTCAGGGCCTGACCGTTGAGCTGTGGCGCCTGGCCCGCCTGGAAAATCAGCAGACCCTCCGCCCTCGGCAGCGGCTGGCCGGCGGGCCAGGCCGAGAGCAGCGTCGCTTGAGACCGGGCGGCGTTACGCGCATCGTCGGCCCGGCTGTGTTGCTCGAGCTGCAGGGCATACAACACCAGCAGCAGGGTGGTCACGAAAGCGACGGCATTGACCGCCCAGAACTTGTATTTCAGGGAAATGTTGCTCAGCCAGCGGCTCATGATAAAGCTCTTCTGTGGATGCACGTGATAAGGCAAGGTGCCAGTATTTTCTCAGCTGTGCAGGTCACCGGCGTTGATCTGCATCAAGGTTTCACCGGTGCGCTTATGTTCCAGGGAGCAGGGCAGGCGTGCGCTGGCCTGCGAGGGCGACTGCTCAGTCGCCTCGGCTCAGGCTGATCTTTAACGAAGGTCAGTCAACCCGACGGATCGGGTGCGAAGCGGCTGTATCAGTCCGTCAGGCTCGGCAATCCGAAGAATGCACGTGCGCACGCCGTTGTGTGGGCGGCGACATCGGCCTCGCTTTCGCCCCGGTGCAGGGCGACTTCGCGTAGCACTTCGGGCAGGTAGGCGGGTTCGTTACGGCCGTTTTTCGGTTTTGGCCGCAACGTACGGGGCAGCAGGTAGGGCGCGTCGCTCTCCAGCATCAGGCGGCCACGGGGGATGTCGCGCACAAGCGGATGCAAGTGAGTGCCGCGTCGTTCGTCGCAGATCCAGCCGGTGATGCCGATGTGCAGGTCCATGTCCAGATAATTGAACAGCGCACGCTTTTCGCCGGTGAAGCAGTGCACCACGGCCGCGGGCAGGTGATCGCGATAATCGCGCAGAATCGCCAGCAGGCGTTCATCGGCATCACGCTCATGCAAAAACACCGGCATCTGCAAGGAGACGGCCAGTGCCAGGTGCGCCTCCAGCACCTTTTCCTGTTGCGCCCGTGGCGAGAAGTCGCGGTTGAAATCCAGCCCGCATTCGCCCACTGCGCACACCGGTTTTTCGTTCAACAGGGCGTGCAGCTGTTTCTCGGTTGCTGACGTCCAGGCGCTTGCCGAATGGGGATGGATGCCCGCGGTGCTGAACAGACGCTGGCCGCTCTCGTCCAGCTGGCGGGTCAGTTGCAGCGCCTGTTCGCTGCTTTCGACGTCAGTGCCGGTGAGCACCAATTGCTTGACGCCCGCGGCGTACGCGCGGTCCAGCACCTCACGCTCCCGGTTGGCGAAGCTTGCGTTTGTCAGGTTGACGCCGATGTCGATTAATTGCATGGTGCTACCTCAGGCCAGAGGCCGAGAAGAATACCAGAGCGATTGAAGCGATAAAAAACAAGCAGGTTCAACTGCTTAGAATTATTAGATCCCTGTGAAGTTGCCAGTCGTGGCGCACGCCGCGGCGCAAGTGACTGTCCTGCACAGGCTTCAAGCCCGTATTTTCGGCCTTTTCCCGGAGCGTCAATGATCCGAGCCTCTCTGATCTCATTGCTGTGCCTGATGCTGGTGCCCACCCACGCATCGGCTCGTCCTGCCGGTCCGCCGGTGGTGATCAAGAAAAGCCAGGTGCGTGATCTGGCGGCCATTCGCAGCAGCAAGGTGTTGCGCGTGCTGGTCAATCAGAGCCGCAACAGTTCGGGTGAAGTGAAAGGCGAGCCGGTCGGCATCGAATACTGTCGCTTGCAGGCATTCGAGAAATACCTCAACGGCCACGCCCGCGATGGCCAGAAAATCACCCTCAAGCTCATTCCCAAGGCCAAGGATCAGTTGCTGGCCGCGTTGCAGCGCGGCGAAGGCGATCTGGTTGCGCCGGGCGAATTGCTCGACGCCAGTGCCGCTCGTTATGTCGACGCCACCGAACCGGTCGCCAGCCACGTGCCGCTGGTGGTTGTCGGGGTCAAGGGCGAGCGCAGCTTCAAACACCCCGAGCAGCTTTCCGGGCGCACGCTGATGCTGACCAGCGGCAGCGCCGCCGACGCGGCAATCATTCAACTCAACCAGAAGCTTGCGTTGCGCAAGCTGCCGCCGGTGAAGATCGAGTGGGTCGATCCCAGTCTGGCCGTCGAAGATGTGCTGGAAATGGTTCAGGCCGGGATCTATCACCTGACCGTGGTCGAGCAGCCCATTGCCGAGCGCTGGGCCAAGGTGATGCCCAGACTGCGGCTGGACCGGTCGGTGGCGCTGAGTGATCCGGGCGACATGAACTGGTTCGTGCGCAAGGACGCCGTGATGCTGCACGCAGCGGTAAACCGCTTCCTGGAAACCTACGAGGTACCCGGCAATCAGGACGTGGCCTTCCAGAAGGCCTACAAGGATCTGTATCAGATCCACAACCCACTGGCGCGAGCCGATCGTCTGCGCCTGGAAAAGCTGCGTCCAACCCTGCAACTGCACGCCGATGCGCAGAAAATGGATTGGCTGGACCTGGCCGCGCTGGCGTTCAAGGAGTCGGCGCTCAACCCTGGCGCCAAAGGTGGCAGCGGCGCCACTGGCCTGTTGCAGATCACCCCGTCCGCCGCGCAGCGTGTCGGCGTTGGCAACATTCACGATGTAGACGGCAACGTCCAGGCGGCGAGCAAATACCTGGCGATGATTCGGCGCAAGTTTTTCTCCAGCCCGAAGATCAACGAGCGCGAGCGCATGGCGTTCACGCTGGCGGCCTATAACCTGGGGCCGGAGCGTGTGCAGGCCATGCGCACCGAGGCCAGACGCCAGGGCCTGAACCCGAACCAGTGGTTTTTTCAGGTCGAGCGGGTCGCGATGGAGCAGGGCGGCAAGAACGTCGTCAGCTACGTCAACAGCGTCAATAAATACTACCTGGCGTACGACCAGGCGCGCAGTTCGCTGGAAGACCCTGACGCGCGTCCGCGATAATGGGTATAGATTCAATAATTCGATGGGTTAGATGCGTTTTTTGCGATTTTCATATTTGTTAATCCGATTAAGATGGCGCCATTCTCTAACGCAAACGGAATTAGCTCCATGAACGCTCAAATCAAATCCCTGTTCACCACCCGCGCCGGCTACGGCATCACCGCACTGCGAATCATCGTTGGCATCATCCTGATGGCGCACGGCAGCCAGAAGTTGTTCGGCCTGTTCGGTGGTTACGGTCTGGAAGGCACCGGCCAGTACATGGCCAGCCTGGGGCTGAATCCCGGCTATCTGATGGCGCTGCTGTCCGGTAGCGCTGAATTCTTCGGCGGTCTGGCACTGTTCCTCGGTCTGTTGGCACGTCCCGCCGCGCTGGTGATCATCGTGATGCTGGTGGTGGCGATCCTTTCGGTGCACATCCACAACGGTCTGTTCATGGCCAATAACGGTTATGAGTTCGGCCTGGCGCTGATTGCAGGTGCCGTCGCGGTGCTGTTCGAAGGTGCCGGTCGCCTGTCGCTGGACCGGTTGATCGCTAGCAAGTAACCCGGCTTCATCGCCTCTGTCGTCTCCTGGCATGCTCAAGTCGGCGATCCCGAATCGCCGCCTCGGGCAAATCAGAAGACGACAGAGGTTTTTCGTCCCTGCCTGCAACGCCATCCAAAGCGCCAATTGACAATTCCCGTGCGGCTTCTCTAGGATGCCGCATGCGCCGATTTAAACAGCTACTTGCGGGGCGCCTGATGACGTGAAAACGCCGTCGAAATACCGCTAAAGCGCTGGTTCGGTGTTGCCTCTCACCGCTGCCCAGCGGAACACTGAGGCAGAGAAGACACTATGAGCCGTTACGCCAACCCGCGCCCCCTCGTTCGCCTGGCTCCCATCGCCAGTCAGTTCAATCGTCGTAATCCGAAAATCCTTCTGGGCGGTTCCCATCAGCCGACGCTGCTGCGTTATCTGGATGGCTGGCCCCGTCGCCAGAACGGTCCCCATGCCTTCCTCATCCAGTTCATCGACGCCGACGAGTCACTGGAGCGTTTCGCCAATGATCAATTCGACCTCGCTGTCATTCAGGCGCCGGCCGCAGTGCATGCCGACGCCGTGATTCGTCATCTGACCCGCGTTGCCCGGCAGGGGCTGATTACACGCTGCTGACGGCCCGACGCATCGGCTGCAACGGCCGGTCCGGATGCCTGGCTTTGTGTTGCGCGCGGATGCGATTGGCGTGGCGGCAGTTGGCGACCAGCCCGCTGCGCAACGACCAGTCGGTGTTGATGATGAAAAAGTTCTGAATGAAGCTGTTCTCGTCGACCGATTCGAACCACTGATCCACCTTGTGGCTGAGGTCGGTAGGGGCGTGCAGGGGCAGTGAATACTTGGCGCATTGCACGGCGACCAGTGAATGCACGGGCTTGTACTCGGCGGCCACCTCGTTGATGAACGCTTTCAGGGTGTTGGTGTTGAACAGGTTCTCGCCGGGCCAGCGCTGGCTGACGCCGCGCCAGAAATCATCACTGGGCGTGGTGTGGGCGTAGGCCAGCACCACGTTTTTGCCGGGATGATTGCGCCAGGTTTCCTCCAGGGTCAGGGTGGACGATGCTCTGGGCAGCAGTCGCTGGCGCAGTCGATCGCTCAGCAACGCTTGCAATTCCTGATGCGCCTGCGGGGTGAAACCGTCGAACTGGTGGAAATCGAGGATGATGATGTCGCGGGCCGCTGTGCCTGACGCTTCCAGTTCTCGGTAAAAATCCAGCACGCGCTCGATGATGTCGACCGCAATGGTCCGGCCCGAGGATGACAGGTGAAAGAGCTGAAAGCGTCTGGGGTCGCCTTTCGGGTGTTTTCCATAAAACGATACGCGCAGGTCCAGCACGCGGATGCCTTGGCGCATCTGTTCGAACGGAGCCACGTCCTGAGCCAGTTCTTGCGGCAGGCCGAGATTGGGAGACAGTTTGTCGCTGCCTGAATTGTGTGTGCCTGGAAGGATCAATTCGTCGATGCGCAACGGCGCCAGGTGCGGGGTCTGCGCCATCCAGTCCAGATGGGCGGGACGCGGGTGAACGTTGTCGAGCGTGGTCATGGGTCATTCCTTTGACGTGTTGCCGAGCCTGATGAGCAAGGGCTCGAGCGGGTGGCTTGAAGATTCCTCACTGGAGTCTGGCTATCGGCCGCCTTGCGTCAATTGCCTTGGCGCCTACAACTGTTGCCTGATGTTTACGAGGGGAGGGGTGCGGGGTCGGATCAGGCGTTTACCTTCGCTTTCAGTAAACGCCGGGAAGCGATGAATCGATGGCGGGGGAACGCTGCGCCGGGCGCTGCAGCACAGCGTGTTTCAGCGAACCGTCAGCACCACGCGCCCGCGCACGGGTTTGTCGTCGAGGTGATTGTGCGCCTTGCCGAACTGCTCGAACGGCCAGGTGCGATGGATGTCGGGTTGAAGCAGTCCCTTGGCCGTCAGATCATTGATGACCTGCAGCGCGCGTTGCATCGCTGGCCCGTCCTGTTCGATTCCCGCCTCGGGTTTGCCGGTGAAGTTCTCCAGGCAGTGAACGAAAAACCGCATGTTCTTGCGGAAAGCCTGCAGCGCCGGGAAGGGCGTTTTGTTACCACCGCGCAGGCCATACAGCACCAGGCTGCCACGGGGCGCCAGCACATCGCCCAGCATTGACATCTGCATGCCGCCCAGACCGTCGAACACCGCTTCGATGCCCTGGCCTTGGGTCACCGCATCGATGCGCAGGCAAATGTCGTCTTCGTCAGTGACGATCACTCGTTCGGCGCCATTGGCCAGCAGGTATTCCCGGTCCTCGGCGTGCTGGGTGGCCGCGATCACTCGCAAGCCCAGCGCCTTGCCCAGTTGCACGAAGGCGATGCCGGGGCTGTACGTGGCGTCGGTGATCAGTACGGTCTGGCCGGGCTGCACCTTCGCCAGGTCAACGAACGCGAAGTAAGCCAGCAGCATCGGCGTGTAGTGCACGCTGGCCTCGGTGGGCGTCAGCGTCTGCGGATAGCGGGTCAACGCATTGCGCGGCACCAGCACGTGATCGCCACAGACCGGATACTGGTTGGCGCTCATGGCCTTGAAGCTGGCAACCTTGTCGCCGACGTTCAGATCGGTCACGTCAGCGCCGACGGCTTCGACGATACCGGCCATTTCGCTGCCAAGGCCTGCGGGCAGGCGGACCTCGGCCAGGGCCAGGTTTTGCCGCCACAACACGTCGTCCCAGCTGATGCCGATGGCCTCGGCACGAACCAGCACTTCCTGAGGACCGGGCAAGCGGTCAGGCTGTTCTTCGCAACTCAGCACATCGGCTTTGCCGAAGCGATGAAATTTGATGGCGCGTGACATTTCCAACCTCGACTCATTTGATTAGGGTTGTAATGACTGTATCGACGCGCGGGTTCAGGCACTATTTCTGTCGGTTGATACCCGACATGCCTGTTATCAATTCGAATGTGCGGAACTCGCGTCGGGCGACGCTTGGGGTTACCGGCCCCACGCCTCCAGTGCGCATTCCACGAACTGCCTGACCTTGGGCAAGCGGTAGCGGTCCTGCGGGTACATCAGCCAGAGTGGCCGGCTCGGTGGCTGATAATCCTGAAGCAACGGCACCAGCTTGCCGGCCTGCAGGTCGTCACTGATCAGCACATCCGGCAACATCGCCACGCCCATGCCCGCCAGTGCCGCCTGACGCAGCGCCGGCGAGCTGTTGACGATCATCGACCCGGACACCGGCACTTCCACGACGCCTTCGGGCCCGGTCAGCCGCCACAGTTTGTCAGCGGCGCGCCAGTCGTCTCCGGCGGGATAGGCATACGCCAGGCAATTATGGTCGCGCAGTTCGGCGGCGGTTTCGGGCGTGCCGCACCGCTCCAGGTAATGCCGGGAGGCGCAGATGGTCAGGGTGTAGTCCTGCAAGGGCCGGGCGATCAGCGCAGAATTTTCCGGCACGCCCAGGCGGAAGGCGACATCGAAGCCATGCTCGACCAGATCCATCAACTGATTGCTCAGGACGACTTCAGCCTTGATCTGCGGGTAGCGCTGGAGGAAATCGCTGAGCATCGGTGCCAGGCGTTCCGCGCCGAACGCCGGCGCAGCGGTAATTCGTAATGTGCCGCCCGGCTGGCTTTGCACCTGTTCGGCCATGCGCTCGGCATCGTCCACCAACCCCAGCACGTCAACGCAGCGCCGATAATACTGCAGGCCGAATTCGGTCAGGTTCTGTCTGCGGGTGGTGCGTTGCAGCAGGCTTACCCCCAGACGCTGCTCCAGGGCTTTGAGGTGATTGCCGACCATGGTCGTGGACATTTCGCACTGGCGCGCCGCTGCGGTCATGCTGCCGCCTTCGACCACTCTGACGAACACGGTCATCGCCTGAAAGACGTCCATTATCAAGCCTCGCTTTAAAGTGACTCAAGAAAGTCGATCTTTATACAGCAATCGCGGCTAACGATACTGGCATCACAACCTGTGATGGAGCTCGCCAATGACCGCCGCCTGCCTGATGAACACCTACAAACCCCTGCCGCTGAGCTTCGTCAAAGGCCTGGGCGCGCGACTCTGGGACGCCAGCGGTCGCCAGTATCTCGACGCCGTCGCGGGCGTTGCGGTGACCAACGTCGGGCACAGCCATCCATGGATCGTCTCGGCCATCAGCGAACAGGCCGGTCTGCTCCTGCACACCTCGAATCATTACCGCATCGACTGGCAGCAGCGGCTGGCCCACAAGCTCACCCGGCTGTCTGGGCTGGCGCAGGTGTTCTTCAACAATTCCGGGGCCGAGGCCAACGAGACGGCGCTGAAGCTGGCGCGCCTGCACGGATGGGCCAAGGGGATCGAACAGCCGCTGGTGCTGGTCATGGACAACGCCTTTCATGGCCGCACGTTGGGCACCTTGTCGGCCAGCGACAACGGCGCGGCGCGCCTGGGTTATCAGCCGATGTCCGGTGAGTTCATCAAGGTCGCGTTCGGTGACATGGCCGCTGTCCAGCGCGCAACGCGGGTCTACGGCGAGCGCCTCGTCGCGGTGTTGCTCGAACCGGTTCAGGGGGAGGGCGGCGTGATGCTGCCGCCACCGGGCTACCTGAAGGCATTGCGCGCGCATTGCAGCAACAACGGCTGGCTGATGATGCTTGACGAGATTCAGACCGGCATCGGCCGTACCGGGCGCTGGTTCGCTTTCGAACACGAGGGCATCGTGCCCGACGTCATGACATTGGCCAAAGGCCTGGGTAACGGCATTCCGATCGGCGCCTGCCTGGCGTCCGCGGCTGTCGCGCGTCTGTTCACGCCGGGCAGCCATGGCAGCACCTTCGGCGGTAATCCGCTGGCCTGCCGGGTCGGCTGCACGGTGCTGGACATCGTCGAACAGCAAGGCTTGCTGCACAACGCCGCCGAGCAGGGCGAACGCCTGCTGCGCCGTCTGCGTGACTCACTCGGCAGCCACCCGAACGTGGTGCGCATTCGTGGGCTGGGGTTGATGATCGGCATCGAATTGAACCAGCCGATTCGCGATTTGTGCCTGACGGCCGCGCAGGAATTCGGCGTGCTGATCAACGTCACCCGTGGCCAGACCATCCGCCTGCTGCCGCCACTGGTGATCGATGAGACCGATGTGGAGATGATCGTTGCCGGGATCGCCGGCGCGCTGGGATGACCCGGCGCGCGCGTGCTCTGGCTGCGCTCGCCACGTCGCGGCGAGCCGCAGCGCGTCGGCCGGTCATTTCCCGCCGGACAGCTCCATGATCATCGCGGTCGTCAGGTACAGCCGTGGCGCGATGCTGGAGAGGTCGGCGTATTCGTCGTCGGCATGCAATCCCGCGCCGACGACGCCCATGGTTTCCAGCACCGCCGGTTTCTGGCTGTCGGGAACGTAGGCATAGCCAGCGTCGGTGCCGAAGCGCATGGCAATCGGTTCGAGGTTGCGGCCGATCTTGCCATAGAGGGTTTGCGCGGTTTTCGCGAGGTCTTCGGTGGCCGGGTTTTTCACCAGCGGCGGACGCCCCTTGTCCAGACGGAACGTCACCTCGGTGCCGTCGATGAGTGTGCTCCGCACAATGCGTTGACCATCAGCGAGCACCCGGTCGGATTCGCTCAGATCGGAATAGCGCATGTCGCCCTCGGCCGCTGCGCTGGACGGGATGATGTTGCGCTTTTCGCCGCCCTTGATCAGCGTCCAGTTCACCGTGGTGCCTTTGGCCGGATCGCCGAGGTCCTTCAGTTGCACCAACTGATGGGCCAGCTCCATCGCGGCGTTACGCCCGGCCTCCGGCGCGGAACCTGCGTGGGACGATTTGCCTTTGACGTCTACGAATACGCCGTTGATGCCGTTGGTTGCGACGGTCACGGCGTCTTTGTCCGGCGGCTCGAAGGAGAACACGTAATCGCTTTTCGCCGCCAGCTCGGCAATGAGTTTCTTCGAGCCGGCCGAGCCTGTTTCTTCATCGGGGTTGAACAGCACCGTGATGCTGCCGAAGTCTTTGAATTTCTGATCCTGCAGCAACTTGAGGGTGTGCAGCACCATGGCCACGCCGCCTTTGGCATCGGCAACGCCCGGGCCGTAGGCGTGCTCGCCGTCGACACGGAAGGGTCGCCTGGCGGCAGTGCCCGGTCCGAACACGGTGTCGTAATGGATCATCAGCAGGAACGATTTGCTGCCGTTGCCCTTGAGGGTGCCGACGATGTTATCGCCCGCGGAAGGGGTCGCAGGCGTGGTCTGCACGCTTGCCCCCAGCGCCTTTAGCCGCTCGACCAGCACGGCGCTCACGGTTTTCAGGCCGGCCGCCTGTCCGGTGCCGGTGTCGATATCGACCAATTGCTTGAGTGTGGCCAGATACGGCTTCTGTTCGGCCTCGGCTTTCTTGAGTAAGCCGTCGGCGGAGAATTCGGCGGCGAAAACGTGGCTGCCGAGCAGTGCAACCCAGACAGAAGCGGCCAGAACGGTACGTCGAACGAGCATGCTGGATCCCTCAGATGATGTGCGAGTGAGGTTGTGATACCCGATCGGCGCGGGTTGTTCCCCGCCGATTGAACGCTGGCGCATGCGCCGCATCCTGTTCTGCTGTGGGCGAACAGCGTAACGCCGCGCGCTTTCCCGTGCCGATCGCCGTAGAATCGCGCTCCTGAGAGGCGGTTTTCGAGGTTGCAGCGGTGGATTTACAGCAGGGTTTTGTCCTGACCCGGCATTGGCGCGATACCGATGCAGGCACGGAGGTGGAGTTCTGGCTGGCCACCGACGACGGCCCGCGTCAGGTCCGCCTGCCGCTACAGACCTCTGTGGCGTTCATTCCCGCGGTGCACCGCGAGCGCGCCGAAGCCGTGCTGCGCAATGAGAAAGACGTCGAGCTCAAGCCGCTGCAACTGTGTGATTTCCGCCATCGTCCGGTGCTCGGCCTGTACACGCGCCAGCATCGACAACTGATGAACCTGGAAAAGGACCTGCGCAGCGCCAGCGTCGACCTTTACGAAGCCGACGTGCGGCCGCCCGAGCGGTACCTGATGGAGCGTTTCATCACCGCGCCCGTGCAATTCAGTGGCACGCCGGACGAGAACGGCGTGTTGCTCGACACCCAGATGAAACCGGCGCCCGACTACCGTCCGCAACTGAAACTGGTGTCGCTGGACATCGAGACCACCGAACGCGGCGAGCTATATTCGATCGCGCTGGAAGGCTGCGGCGAACGTCAGGTGTACATGCTCGGCCCGCCCAATGGCGACGCTTCACAGGTCGATTTTGCGTTCGAGTACTGCGACAGCCGCGAGGCGTTGCTGGAGCGACTCAATGACTGGCTGGCCTTGCACGATCCGGACGCGATCATCGGCTGGAATGTCGTGCAGTTCGACCTGCGGGTGTTGCACGAACACTCGCGGCGGTTGAACGTGCCGCTGCGCCTCGGCCGTGGCGGCGAAGTCATGGGCTGGCGCGAGCACGGCGCGCGCAACAGCCACTTTTTCGCTTCCGCCCCCGGACGCCTGATCATCGATGGCATCGAGGCTTTGCGTTCGGCGACCTGGAGTTTCCCTTCATTCAGTCTGGAAAACGTCTCGCAGACCTTGTTGGGCGAAGGCAAGGCCATCGACAACCCTTACCAGCGCATGGACGAAATCAACCGCATGTTCGCCGAGGACAAGCCTGCGCTCGCGCGCTACAACCTCAAGGACTGTGAGCTGGTCACGCGCATTTTCGCCAAGACCGAACTGCTCACCTTCTTGCTCGAACGCGCAACGGTGACCGGCCTGCCAGCCGACCGCAGCGGAGGATCGGTGGCCGCTTTCGAGCACCTGTACATGCCGCTGATGCACCGGCAGGGCTTCGTCGCGCCCAACCTGGGCGAGCGCATGCCGGAAGCCAGCCCCGGCGGGTTCGTCATGGACTCGCGACCGGGGCTGTACGAATCGGTGCTGGTCCTCGATTACAAGAGCCTGTACCCCTCGATCATCCGCAGCTTCCTCATCGACCCGGTGGGATTGATCGAAGGCCTCAAGCACCCCGATGACAGCCTGTCCGTGGAAGGCTTTCGCGGCGCACGGTTCTCGCGCACCCGACATTGCCTGCCCGCCATCGTGGCCCGGGTCGCCGAGGGGCGCGAGGCCGCCAAGCGCGAGCACAATGCGCCGCTTTCTCAGGCGCTGAAAATCATCATGAACGCCTTTTACGGCGTACTGGGTTCAAGTGGCTGCCGCTTCTTCGATACGCGTCTGGCGTCGTCGATCACCTTGCGCGGGCATCAGATCATGCGCCAGACCCGGCAGCTCATCGAAGCGCAGGGCTACGAGGTGATTTATGGCGACACCGACTCCACGTTCGTCTGGCTCAAGCGGGCGCACGGGCAGGAAGAGGCCGCGCAGATCGGCAAGGCGCTGGTCAGCGGCGTCAACGATTGGTGGCGCGAACACCTGCGCGCTGAATTCGGCCTGGAAAGCGCGCTGGAGCTGCAATTCGAAACCCACTTCAAACGGTTCCTGATGCCCACGATTCGCGGCGCGGAAGAGGGCAGCAAGAAGCGTTACGCCGGGTTGGTTACCCGCGCCAATGGCGAAGATGAAATGGTCTACAAGGGCCTGGAAGTCGTGCGCACCGACTGGTCGCCGCTCGCGCAGGCGTTTCAGCAGGAGCTTTACCTGCGCATCTTCAATCGGCGTCCGTATCAGGATTACGTGCGTGACTACGTGCGGCGCACCCTGGCGGGTGAGTTCGACGATCAACTGATCTACCGCAAACGCCTGCGCCGGGCGCTGGACGACTACGAACGCAACGTGCCGCCGCACGTGCGCGCCGCGCGGATCGCCGACGACTACAACCGCAGACAGGGGCGACCGCTGCAATATCAGAATCGCGGCTGGATCAGCTACGTCATCACCGTCGCCGGTCCCGAACCGCTGGAAGTGCGCAGCGCGGCCATCGACTACGACCACTACATCACCCGACAGTTGCAGCCAATCGCCGATGCCATTCTGCCGTTCGTGCAGGACGAATTCGCCACCCTGATCGGCGGCCAGATGGGGCTGTTCTGAGATCGGCGAGGGGGCTTTCGGCAGCGCGCCGAGTGACGGCATAGCTTTTGCTTTGCTAGCAATAAATATCCAATAGCTAGCAATTCAAAAAGGGCCTGACTCATGATTGCGACTTCGCGCCGCGCTGTCATCACCACTCCTCATGCCGACGCCAGTGCCGCAGGGCTGCGGATTCTGGAGGCCGGCGGTACCGCGATCGATGCGATGCTGGCGGCCAGCGCGATGCTCAGCGCAGTGTTTCCGCACATGACCGGTCTGGGCGGCGATGCCCTGTGGATGATCCACGACGGCGATGTGCGCACCATCATGGGGATCGGTCAGGCAGGGGCGCGCTTGCCTGAGGCGGGCAGCATCGGCGTGCGCGGGCCAGGTTCGGTGGCTACTACCGCCGGCGCCCTCGCCAGTTGGCAGACGGCGGCGACCATCAGCCGCCAGCAATGGGGCTCGCGCATGAGCTGGGCGGACCTGCTCGCAGACGCCGCTGACACTGCGCAGGCAGGCGTGGCCGTCTCGCAATCGCAGTTGTTCTGGCAAACCCTGCGTCAGCCGCTGATCGAGCAGTTGCCCGATCTGCACGCCCTGTGCAAAACCGATGGCCGCTGGATGCAGGAGGGCGACACGTTGCGTCAGCCGCAGCTGGCAAATACGTTGCGGCACCTGGCGCGCCACGGCGTCGAGGATTTCTACCGCGGCGAGCTGGCAGGCGCATTCAGTGAAGCGTTCGCAAGGCTCGGCTGCGGGCTGACGGGTGCTGATTTGCGCGCCACTCAGGCGATAGAGGTGGCGCCGCTTTGCGTGCGTTATCGTCAGGGGAGGCTGTTCAATGTGGCGCCGCCGAGCCAGGGGCTTTACACCTTGCAGGCGATGGCATCCCTGCAACACCAGCCGCTGGCCGACATCGCCAATGGCAGCGCAGCGTACTATCACCGGCTGGTCGAGGCGATCAAACAGGGCTTGCTCAGGCGCAATGCCGAATTGTGCGATCCGGCTCACGGGCAGTGGGATTTCGCGACCACTCTGTCGCCAGCGAGCATCGAACGCTACGCCGCCGCGATCGACGATCAGCGCGCGGCGCCGTGGAATGAGCCTGGGCGTCCCGCCGACACCGTGTGGATGGCCGCCACCGACGAACAAGGCCGCACGGCTTGTCTGATCCAGAGCCTGTTCCACGACTTCGGTTCAGGGTGCATTCTGGGCGACACCGGCGTGCTGTGGCAGAACCGTGCGGCCGGCTTCAACGCCGATCCGTCCCATGTCAACGGCTGGGCACCGGGCAAGCGGCCGGCGCATACCCTCAATCCATCATGCTATCTGGCGGACGATGGCCGCCGGTTCTTCTTCGGCACCCAGGGCGGCGACGGTCAGCCGCAAACGCAGATGGTGCTCGCCACCCAGTTGATCGACTATCGCCAGCCCATCGACCGCGCGCTGAGCACGCCGCGCTTTTTGCTGGGGCGCAGTTTCTTCGACAGCACCGACAACCTGAAGCTGGAAAGCGACATCGGCGCCGACACCGCCCTCGGCCTTGCGCAGCGCGGCCACGACGTGGAAATGATCCCTGCGCAGAGCCCCATGACCGGGCACGCCGGGATCATCAGTATCGATCGCGAGGGTGTCCGCCATGCCTTGCATGACCCCCGCGGCGAGGGCGTCGGCCTGGGACTGCGCGATTGATTGCCGTGCCTCGGGCGCTGGCGGATAATGCCGCCCGTTGCCCGCCCGCCCGCGTCGCGCGCGTGGCATGAGGTTCTTTGTACAGATGAGGAATGGATGGGCTTGAGCACAGTCACCGCCAAACAGCTTGAAGTTCAGCGCATCGTCGATGCGTTGTACAAGGCTATCGCCCAGCATCGTCTGCCGCCCGGCACGCGCTTGATCGAAGCGCAGATCGTCGAAACCCTGCAAGCCAACCGCAACCATGTGCAGGCCGCGCTGCAACGCCTTGCCCTGCAGAAAGTGGTGACCATCGAGGCCAATCGCGGTGCGATGGTCGCCCAGCCGACCGCCAAGGAGGCGCGGGACATCTTCAGCGCCCGTCGCGCCATCGAGCGGGCGATTGTCGAATCCATCACCCCTGCGATCATGCGCAAGCAGCGCCAACGCATCGCCACTCACATGAACAATGAGCGCAAGGCAACCAACGACACCGATCGCCGGGCCATCGTGCGCGAGCTGAGCGAGTTTCACCTGATGCTCGGCGCGATCTGCGGCAACACCGTGCTCAGTGAAATTCTCGGCAACCTCATGGTCCGCAGCTCGCTGATCGTGGCTTTGTACCAACGCAATGACGTGCCGTCCTGTGCATCGGACGAGCACCAGCAGATCATCACCGCGCTGGAAGCCGGTGATCACGAGAAAGCCGTCGCCGTCATGATCGAGCATCTGGACGAACTGGAAGGACAACTGGCCCTCGAGTCCGCCGCCCCCGCCGAATTCAACCTCAAGCAGGCATTGAAGGACTGAACCCCACGGCCGGTTTGACGACTGCTGCGCAGCCGATCGCGGGCAAGCCACGCTCCTACAAGGGTTATGCGGCGCTGATGGATTTGGAAATGGGCCGCGAGACCTGTGGGAGTGAGCTTGCACGCGATCTGCCGGGTACCGGCAGCAAAACCGGTAAATGCGTTCTATCAGACAAACCGCGGAGGCTGGTTTCACGACGGCTTCGCAGCCGATCGCGGGCAAGCTCGCTCCTACAAGGGTTAGGTGGCGCTGACGGATTTGGAAATGGGCGCGATACCTGTGGGAGTGAGCTTGCTCGCGATCTGCCGGGTACCGGCAGCAAAACCGGTAAATGCGTTCTATCAGACAAACCGCGGAGGCTG